>NZ_JBEXUP010000103.1:0-32341 GCF_040614375.1 Nonomuraea sp. NPDC005983 | reverse complement strand
GGGACCGGCCCCCAGGCCGCACGCCCGGACGGCGGGCGGGCGGAGGGCCGGGGGTACGGCGGCGCGCCGCGCCGCCGCTTGATCACTATAAGAGCAATTCGGCAACAGGCCTCATCGACCATCCACTGACTCAGGTGGCCGAACGCTCCAGGAGACTATGGCGAAGGGGTGTAGCCGATAGCTGGATTTGCACTCCCAAGTGAGGACGTTGCTGCCAACGTTGCTCCGCCTTGGCTTCGGACAGCCAATATCGGTCTGGACAATAAGAGCCAGAATGTCGTCCACCTCGATCCGAAACTACTGGCGGTCGGTCTGCGAATTGTCATGCCCGACACTGACTGACTCTCACAACAGGATAGCGACATCCTTCCAACCGAAACGACTTCCGGCCTACATAGATGCGCACTTAGAACCCCTACCCCCCTCAATACCGCCAGGTCAGCTACAGGGAACGACTCACACGGACAGCCCAAAACGGAAGCACAGGCGAACCAAAAAAGGGACTACTACAGGACGATTCGACCTTTACGGCTTGCCTCTTATCTCGCATAGTGCTCTACCATTAGGTTTCTCTCACGTGGCGATTAGTTACGAAACGGCAAACAAGATCGGGGGATATAGCAAACCGCCGGAACTTTTGGGACATTGATGGCCGGCTGACAAGTCGGGCCTTCTTGAGGCTCTTACGGCGGGCGCGGAGGACGCGGATGGCTCACATCGACGCCTTGATCGACAAGGTAGCCGATCCAGCTCTACGCCAACTCCTGCGAGAGCAGGTAGCCAATCTCCTGACCAGGCAGTCATTCGGCCTCGTCTATCAGCAGCACAAGCCCGAGACTGTTGAACTCTACGACTATAAGATCCGCCGGAACTGCACAGTAAGGATCCTCAGCGCGGACGACGAGGCGCTCTACCGTGTCGAAAAGGTCTTTGGCGGATCCGCGCTGATCGTCTCCATGGACGAGAATGCCGAGAAGTCAGAGATTGACATCTCGGACCTAGTCGTGATCAGAGAATTTGGTGAGCCGATCTATCCAGGCTTGAGATCACTTGGAACGATCGAAAGAGGCGGTGATAAACCCTTTCATGTCGTCATGAACGCCGAGAATTTCCATGCTCTCGAGGCTCTGCTGTATACACATGAGCGCAAGATAGACGTCATATATATCGACCCGCCGTACAACTCCGGGGCTCGCGACTGGAAATATAATAACGACTACGTGGACGGCATTGACCAGTACAGGCATAGCAAATGGCTAGCCATGATGGAGCGACGTCTCCGGATCGCCAAGAGACTACTTAACCCTAACGACGCGTCACTTGTGGTCACCATCGACGAAAACGAAGTACATCATCTCGGAATGCTGCTCGAAAAGCTTTTTCCCGAGGCCACACGACAGCTGGTTACCATAGTTGCCAATCCGAAGGGGGTAACTCGAACTACACTTTCGCGCGTAGAAGAGTACGCTTTCTTCTGCTTCTTCGGATCAGCAGTAGCCAGCAGCATATCCGACGATCTGCTTACACCAGGTGCGGGGGACATCCCAGACAGCGAAGAAGTAAGGCCACGGTGGAAGGGTCTCTTGCGCTCCGGCAGCAACTCTCGAAGAGAACAACATCCAACCTTCTTCTATCCAGTTCTAATAGATCCGAAAACTCGGCGGATCCTTGGTGCAGGCATATCACCACCACTCGAGGTAGACCCTGACCCCACTGATCTCATCGATGAGTGCATAGCAGTATGGCCCATACGCAAAGACGGAACCTGGGGCCGCTGGATGCTCAAACCTCAGACGCTTCGAGAGTGGGCCGAAAAAGGCTATGTCGCATTAGGCAACTACGACTCCAATCGCAAGACGTGGGGTATCTCATATCTGACCACGGAGCCTCAGAACCAGATCGCCTCTGGGATCCTAGAAATCAAGTCGGTGGATCCCGTCACAGGCGTGGTCGACGTAGTTTACGCGAATGAGGCTTCAACGAGTCGGAGGGTTAAAACCGTCTGGCATCGGACGGCACATGACGCTGGTGTCGGTGGTACGGCAGTTGTCGAAGGCCTAGTAGGTGAAAGGGCATTCGATTACCCTAAGTCTGTCTATGCAGTCCGTGACACTCTCGACCTTTTGACACGGCATAAAAAGAAGGCCATCATTGTCGATTTCTTCGCAGGCTCTGGCACCACTTTACATGCGACAGCTATGCTTAACGCCGAGGATGGCGGTTTACGTCAATGTATCCTTGTGACGAACAACGAGGTTGGCCCCGAACGTCAGCGTCAGTTACGAGATCAAGGCTATACCTCGGTCGACGATGAATGGCAGTCGCAAGGGATCTTTCGCCACGTGACACGACCACGGGTTGAGGCTGCAATCCTTGGGCGTCGAGCAGATGGATCATCGATTCCAGCTACATTGAAGAACGCCAATGGAAGCCCAATGTTGGTCGGTTTGCTCGAGAACGTGGAGTTCTTTGACCTTACTTATGAAGATCCCGACCTCGTAAGTCTCGGGAGAAAATTCGAGGCGGTAGCGGCGCTCATGTGGCTAAAGGCGGGCGCTCGAGGCGAGCGAATCAATAAGGCTTCTAAAACATGGACCATCCCGGATGGATCCTATTATGGCATCCTGTTTGATACTGATCACTGGCGCGAATTCGTCGACCACGTGCAGAAACACACTGACATCGTTCATGCCTTCGTCGTTACCGACTCAGAGGCGACTTTTCAGCAGATTCTTACGGAACTGCCTACCAACATAGACAGCACCCAACTCTATGGCGATTACTTAAGCACCTTCGAAATAAACACCAGGGGGCAGGGGTGAGGTACATCCTCAAGGACTACCAGCTTGCTGCTGCGAACGAGATCTCGAAGACCCTCCGTCGGGCCGGCAAAGACTTCCAGGAAGACCCAAGCAGCCTGTGGTCGATCGCCCTAAGTGCACCTACAGGTGCAGGAAAGACCGTAATTGCAACTGCGGTGATTGAAGCCCTATTCGATGGCGCCGGTAAATTTTCGCCTGATCCACTCGCAACGGTACTGTGGGTAACAGACGATCCTGCCCTGAACGAACAAACTAAGCGCAATATGCTACAGGCCTCCTCCACTCTCGGCCCTAGCCGCCTCATTACAATCGATGCTGGATTCGATGATGAAGCCTTTCAGCCGCTACGGGTCTACTTCCTCAACATCCAGAAGCTAGCGCGAAGCAATCCCCTTTCGAGGAGCAATACTAATCTCCGAAGCTACTCTCTGTGGGAGACCATCTCAAACACCATCCGTGATAACGGTGCACATTTCTATGTAGTTATCGATGAGGCGCATCGCGGCATGAAGCAGGAGAGCGATCGGCCGACGATCGTATCGCGGATTATTAACGGACAGGAGGATATTAACCCTCCAGCACCCATTATCTGGGGAATCAGCGCAACACCGGAGAGATTCATTCAAGCCATTGGGCGATGGAATGGCCATCGCTCTAATAAGCAAGTTATCGTTCCACTTGACGAGGTGCGAGCATCGGGGCTTCTCAAGGACAAGATTATTCTTGACAACCCCGCCGCCGGACAGGTTGAGGGCGACACTACTCTTACTCGGGCCGCCGTCTTTCAGACGCTACAATTTGAGAAGAATTGGCGGAACTACGCCGCTGGCCAGGGCGAGCCGCCGGTCAATCCCGTTCTCGTGGTTCAGGTACAAAACAAGCCCTCCGATTCCGAAATGACAGAACTGCTATCTGCGATTTTCGACTCATGGCCGCGCCTTAGGGACGAGAACGTCGTTAATACGTTCGGGGAACATTCGGCAGTTAGTGTTGCTGGCCATACGATTAACTACATGAAGCCACAAGATATCCAAGACGACTCCTCAGTTCGAGTTGTGCTATGCAAGGACGCTATCTCAACCGGGTGGGACTGTCCCCGGGCTGAGGTGCTTATATCACTTCGTAGCGCAGCCGATTATACGTACATCGCCCAGCTGATCGGCCGAATGGTGCGCACGCCTTTGGCACGCCGTATCGCCACCGACCAGACACTAAATGACGTGCACTGCTACCTGCCACGCTTCAACAAGCAGCAAGTTGGGGAAATCGTCGATAGATTCGCTGAAGGAAAGAACGACGAGCCGCCAGTGGAGATAGTCACAGATCCACTCGTGGTTGAATGGAACGAAAGCCTACCTGACGAGCTCGTAGTCTTACTTCAAGGACTTCCGACATATGTCGTGCCGGGGCGCATCTATCGTACACAGATATCTCGGCTACATACATTGGCCACTCTCCTGACAGGGGACCATATCGTCGAAGAAGCGATCGCCCAGGTCCGTATCCACCTCAACGGCGGTCTTACTACACAACGTAAGCGGCTGGAGAAGGAAGGGCGATTCCAGCTTGCGTTGGCCCGTGTCCGAAGCCTTAAAATCGAGCGGACATATAGTCTTCTCGCCGCTGAGTCTATCGATGACCTGCCGCTCGACACATCGTACGAGGTTGATCGAGACGACAACAACATTGAAGACCTCTACAAGGTTGCCAAGCGCAAATTGCCCGAGGGCGTTGCTAGTAACTACTGGAACGAGCTTGTCGAGGCTCAAACAGATGACGAGTACGATCCGACAGAGGCCAAGGCGATAACAGCAGTCCTAGCATTACATCCGGAGGTGGTCGAAGCTGTTGAGTCTGCGGCCGAGCAACTGGTACGAACGTGGCTCCGCCAATATCAATCGTCGATCTCTAAACTGCCTGACGCCCGAAAGGTAGCCTACGAGCCTGTTAAGCGAGAAACTCGCAGCCCGGAGCTAACCGACTTGGTGCTGCCGAACTCGAAGGTGGTAAGTGACGCTGGACGGCGCTGGACGAAGCATCTCCTCGCTGCTGAAGACGGCACCTACCCATGCGATCTAAAGGGCTGGGAGGTGGAGGTCCTTGAACGGGAGCTTGAAGACATTGATCTGGTCGGATGGTACCGTAACCCAACAGGGGGAAATGCATCACTGCGTATTCCATATCGTGGCGCTCATTTCGACCGATCACTGTATCCAGACTTTATTCTGTTTCACCGGACAGACCAAGGCGTCAAGCCATCGATCGTCGATCCTCATGGGCTCTTTCTAGAGGACGCTTTAGCTAAGCTCCGAGGTCTAGCGAGCTATGCTGCTGAGCACTTTGACTGTTTCCAGCGCATTGATGCCGTAACCAAGATCGATGACAAGCTTTTAGCCCTTGATCTTCGCTCTGAGGTCGTGCGGAATGCACTGGGTGAACTTACCAGCGGCGGAGCGAAGGAATTGTTCAAGAAACTTGGCGGCGACTATACTTGATGGCGATACTCGCCACCACTTGGGATGACTTGGCCCGGCAGATGCATTGCCCTGCATCGTTGTTGTGTCTCTTGGGTTACAGCCGACCTTCTGATCACCATGAAGCTGATGAGGCCACGCCGAGATTGTTGTCTGCTAAGAGACAGCTGACATGGGTATCGTCAAGCCCATTAGTTTCTAGGTTTGCGGCGACGTATTGACGCGCCGTCGAGGACTCTTCGGCTCAGGGGTAGTTTCCGTTCAGCTTGAGTATTGGTTGCGGACCTTCGCCGATGCTCTCAGGCTAGCCGCATCATCCTGCTCCAGCTGTGCTTCACGTATTGTGGATTTTGCTCGTGGCTTCTTCGTTGTGATCCTCTTCTGCGTGATCTTCCTGCCAGACGCCAGAAGCGAACTAACGAGAGCCACGAGCTCCTGGCTGATCTGTGCTTGATCGGTGACAAGCTCGACGTAGACGGTCCGCGGCCCGAAACGTCAGCGGCGATGCGTCCCTTGATGAGGCAGAGCCTCACACCCAGGTCGCCAGCACAGTGTGTCGTCGCTGTCTCGGCTAGAAGCCATGTACCGCGAACGAGCAAGACGATAGCTTCGCGGTGTGGCTGATGACGCTGAGCTGACGCGCTGGGTCGTGCATGGGGAACGGCTGATCTATGACAACCGGTGGATTCGGCTGGGGCTGGCCGATGTGGAGATCCCGGGCGGGGAACGGTTCGAGCATCACGTGGTGCATCTGGATCGGGCCGCCATCGCAGTCGTACTCGATGAGCAGGATCGCGTCTTGCTGATGTGGCGGCATCGGTTCGTGTTCGATCGGTGGGGATGGGAACTTCCCGGAGGTCTGGTCGACGCGGGTGAGGACCCAATGAGGACCGCTATCCGTGAGGTGCAGGAGGAGACCGGGTACCGGCCGAACAACGTTGAGCACCTGGTGAGCTATCAGCCGATGGCCGGCATGGTGGATGCGGAGCACCTGCTGTTCGTAGCGCGCGGCGCCGAGCTGGTGGGCACACCTGAAGGAGAGGTGGAGGCCGACCGGATCGAGTGGGTTCCGATGGCGGAGGTTCCCGGCATGATTGCCCGCGGGGACATCTGGACGTCCGGGACGTTGATCGGGTTGCTTCAGGCTCAGGTGTGGCTCAACGGCCGAGAGCGCGGTTGACGGCTTTCGACAGTTCGTCGATGCGGCGGCGCTGTCTGCGACTGCCGGTCATGGTGGCCAGTTGCTGAGCGCGCTGAATGTGGGGCTGGGCGGCTTCGGGGTCGCCGACGGCCAGGAGGGCATGGCCGAGGTCGCAACGTACGCCGGATTCGGCTCTGTTGTAGGTGCCGTCCATACCTGCAAGGGCCGAGCGAAGGTCTTCGGCGGTGTCTGGGTCGCCGAAACGCACGAGACAGTTGCCGCGCCACCGGGCTACGTGGTGGGCGTTGATGGACAGGTACGGCATGTCCGGGTCGCCGTCCCCTTCGGGGAGAAGGGCGGCGGCCTGGTCGAGAGCCGCGCGGCAGGTGCTGTCGTCGCCGAGGATGGCGGCGGCTTCGGCTTCAGCGGCTGAGAGCCAGGTGCGAAGGCGAGCCGGCACATGCGCACCGTGCTGCTCGTGAACATGCTGCAGGAGTTCGGTGGCTTCGGCGGGGCGGCCGAGCTCCATGAGGACGTACGCCTGTTCGCCAGAGACGTAGGCCAGCAGGGCCGCGTCGTCAGCCTCATATGCGGCGGCCTTGGCGCGCTCGTAGTGCGTCCAGGCGTCGTTCAGTGCCAGGGTGTTGATGGCCTGCCATCCCGCGAGTGAGGCGGTTTCGGCGAGTAGGTGCGCCAGGTCGGCGCGTAGGCCGGGGCGGATGGCGTGGCGGTGGGCGCGCTGGATCTGGGCCATCTGGGCTTGCATCTTGTCGGCGATGGCAGGACCTCCGAGACGGCGGTCCAGCAAGCGCAGGTTGTTCGTGTCAGTGCGCAGGATCATGACCGTGGTGGGGTCGACTGCTGCGGCGGCGTCCAGGCGGCTGATTAGTTCGGTGGTTTGTTCCTCGTGTTCGTCGTCGTGGTCGCCCGTGGGCGAGGCGATGTCGAGTGGGGCCAGGCCGAGGAGCATGCGGGCGTGGTCGGGCAGGCGTAGGCCAGAGGCGATGCGCTCGATGACGGCGAGTTCTTTGATCGTTCCGTTGCCGCGCAGGATGGCGTTGACGCGAGGCTGACCGAGGCCGGTGGCGGTGCCGATGCGAACCTGACTCGCGCCGTATTTGACCGCAAGACCGAAAAGTCCGGCAATGTCGCGCTCTCTGAGAATTCCCCGGGTCTGTTCCTGTTCCCAGACAGCGGCGGGTAGCTCAATTGGGTCAAACGCGCCATTCTGCATTGCTGACCTCCGGCTTTGTCAATGTCCGGATGATGCATTGCCGTGTGGCGGAGCCTATATCCCATCGTCGTATATCAGCGTGGGATAGGTAAGAAAAGTATCGGCAACCATGCTGTCCGGCATGACAACGCCAGTCAGATGCACAGAGTGCGAGGGACGAGGCTGGAAGATCGTCACCCGGCGCGGCCACGTGGCGGCTTCGGGGCTGGGTCTGGCGGCATCCACCCAAGAGGACTGCCTGCACTGCACGGGTCCGGCCGAGACGCCGCAGGAGCGGTTCGAGTGGGAAGTCCGCATCGCCTCGGAGCAGGGTGAGGCCCTGGGACCGTGCGGGTCCTCTGCCTTCCAGGCCACCGCGATGGACGAGCTGCGCAAGGCGATGCGGGGCATGCCGGGTGACGCCTCTATTCGGGGCAGCATCGTGCACAAGGTCTTTGACTTCGGTGCGGGTGCGGACGGCTGGTCAAGCCGTCATATCTTCCGGGCATATCTCGACCCGGCGGGTTCCGTACTATTTGAGCGGGTCGCCAAATGATCGCCCCCATGATGATCGGTACGGATCCCTGCCAGTCGGCCGAGCTCCTGCAAGAGGCTTTGCGTCACGACGGAATCAAGGCCGATGTCCATGACGGTTATGGGCTGGCGTTGGTTTCGGTCTGGGTGGGCCTGGTCGTATGGTGCGACGGTGGGCGCTTTTGGTGGCGTACCGGGTGGAATGCCGGCCGTCGGCGCGTCATTTATGCCTGGCATCCGGCGACTGATCCATTTCGGGCGGCTCGCCGTATCGCTATGCGGTACGAGGAATTGCGTAGCCAGCAATGCACTGAGGTGGGCCGACACGAGGCGCCCTCTGCGGAGCCTCAATGAACACGTGGGAGCGTGTTGGGAGCCGCGCAACGATCGTGACCATGGAGCACAGCCCCGCCTCCACGCGGGCCTACCGATCTATGTTGATCGGGCGCGAAGGGCGGGTGGTGGCGGTGCTGCGCGAGGGCAACGTCGCTCTCCTGAAGCTCGACGGCGAGTGGTACGACCTTCCGGAAGGTGCGCAGCGTTGGGCTGTCGCGTGGGATGACCTTGCGATTCATGAACCGACGGGCGAGTCTGAGGTCGCTGTCCAGACGTACGTGGCCGGCTTCACGAGAGAGGGCCGCGTCCTGAAGCAGCACGCCGTCGCACCTGGAACGAAGGTCGCCATTTGTTCTTCGCCGGTCAAGCCGTTGCCCTTCTGCGGTTGGTCGCTGACCTTCTCCCCCACTGCCCCTCAGGCGTGCGCGAAGTGCCTCACGCTCCTCGATGCCCTTGATCGAGACGGCAGTAAGGTCACTATGCCTGCACCCTGATGGGGCCTGACAAGCACATCCTTAGCCGGTACTGTGCTTGTGCGCATGAGTGCAAGAGCGAACGGGCGGTTGAGATGAGCATGGACTTCGCCCCACCGAAATACGCCCAGGTGATGCGGGCCATTCAAGAGCGTATCGAGTCGGGCGAGTACGCCCCGGGCGACATGCTGCCGTCCGAAACACAGCTCGTGCGCGAATTGGGCGTCGGCCGAACCACGGTGGTGCGTGCGCTTCAGACGTTGGCCATGCAAGGTTGGATCGAGCGCGAACACGGGCGTGGCTCCTTTGTGAAGGGTCGTCCGGAGAGCGCGGCCGAGCGGGTACGGCCCAGCCAGATGACTACCGAACAGGGCGAGAGCGCCGATGCGGTGGTGGAAGCCGGGCGCGTTCCAGCCCCACGGCATGTAGCGCGTCTGCTGGGTGTTGCCGAGCAAACCCCAGTGATCATGCGTAAGCGGGTGGCTCGACAGGCGGACGTGATCTCGGCCGTGGAGACGGTCTGGGTGCCGCTGGAGCATGCCATCGGCACCGACCTGGACAAGCCCGAACCCCTGCGGCGCGGCATCCGCCAGCACCTCCAGGCGGTCAAGCACCTGCGCTTCGACCACATCACCGAGCGAGTCAGCGCGCGCATGCCCACTCAGGAGGAAGCCGAGCTGCTCGGGTCATCCAACCCGGTCCTCGGCGTGCTGGCCACCGTGCATGACCCGGCCGGCGACGTGCTGATGGTGGCGAGCCTGGCCCTGCCCGGGAGCCTGCACGAGCTCGAAGATGTCTTCAAGGTGAGCTAACTCTTACCCGCCACTTACCAGTCATCCACTTGTGCGGATGAGTTGCGATAACTTACTCTCAACTCATGCGGACAAGTGGACGAGCGATCGAAGGGCTCTCCACCGCTATCGAGAGGAACAGCATGGCAATCCAGGGACCCATCCCCGTCACGTACAACATGGTCTTCCCGCACGGCTGCTACATCGTCGGCGAGGTCGAGCCCGTCAAGGACTTCGACGCCTCGTCCAACGGCCGGTTCGTGCAGGCCCGCGACAAGCAGACCGCTGAGCTGGTCTGGCAGGTCGCGGTCATGGACGGTGACCCGACCCTCAAGCCCGCCCAGAAGACCGTGGCGGTCAAGATCCTGGCCCCGGTCCAGCCGGTGCCGCCGTCTCCGATGCCGGGGCTGCCGTTCACGCCGGTCGAGTTCGACGGCATCACGATCACGCCGTACGTCAACGCCGCCGGTCGCCTCGCGTACTCGATCAAGGTCCGCGAGATGCACGCACCCCGCCAGACCACCCAGCCCACCCAGAGCAAGGCTTCAGCCGGAAAGGACGCCGCCTAAATGACCCGTCGCCGTACCCCGCGCACCAGCGTGATCCGACTGACCACTGGGCACGCCGCCCGCACCCTCAACCACCCGTTCACCCGCCGGGAGCCCGTCCTGGCGCTCGACTTCGGCGCCACCTCCGTCCTGGTCACCACCGGCGGACCCGTGACGGCCGATGACCTGGAGTTCGCGCGCCAGCTCGCCCGCGAGGCCCACCGCTTCGCCCGCTCCCTGGAGCGCAGCTTCTACGGGCTGCCCGACGGCAAGGGGGTCGCGGCATGAATCTCGGCCCGTACACCTACGTCACCCTGTCCCTGCGCCCGGAGTCCACGCCGCACGTCGGCGTCTCCTTCCACACGCCCGACCTCAAGGTTCGCTCCGGACTCCTGCTCAGCAGCCCGCGGCCGTACCTGGAGTTCAACTCTCACGAGGCCGACGTGCACATCTCCACCACCGGAGCCGGGCCGGTCACCGACACCGACCTGGCCACCGCCAGAGAGATCTTCACCGCTGCCGCTCGCTACCTGGCCGAGTGCGAGCAGTTGCACGCCGAACAGTCGGCCACCACCAAGGGCGCCACCGACCCGGCGGCCTGACATCAGGCGGGGCCGCTGGAAGCGGCAACTTCCGGCGGCCCCTCGGTTCTCCCCTGACTCCACATCACGAGAGGTTCCCAGCTTATGTTCAAGCGGCTGCCTGGCGACGAGGCGCGCAACCTCGTCTCCACCACGCCCGACACGGCCGTCGTCTTCCGACCGGCCGTCGTCAAGACTCCCGCCATCATCACCATCGTCATCCTGGTCTGTCGGATGCTCGCCGGGCTCGTCCGTACGATCTGGCGCCACCCCATCGCGTCCATCATCCCGGTAGCCTTCGGCGCTGCCTGGTACTTCTACGGCTGGCCGCTGGCGGCATCCCTGCTCGGCACCGTCGTCTTGGTCCTGGCCTCGTGGGCGTTCATCGACCGGCCGTCGTTCGCCCGTCTCGTCGGCTACCGGCTTCTGGCCTGGTGCCGGCTCGTCTGGATCTACCGGCGGCACTGGCAACCCGTCATGATCGTCTCAGGTCTCGGCCGGCACCTCCGGGGCCGCGACTACCTCCCCCGGCTCGGCAAGGTCACCTGCACCTCGTGGGCCGACCTGGTCACCGTGCACATGCTCAAGGGACAGGCCGTCAAGGACTGGGCTGACCGCACCGACCACCTGGCCCAAGGCTTCGGCGCGAAGTCGTGCCGCGTGACCCTATCCCGGGCCGGACGGCTGACGCTGACCTTCCCGCGCAGCGATCCACTCGCCTCGCCCCTGCCAGCGCTCGCCATACCGGAGGAACCGACCGTGGGGCCGGTCGAGATCGGCAAATGTGAGGATGGGCGACCGTGGCGGCTCAAGGTGCACGGCACCCATGTCCTCGTCGCGGGCGCGACCGGGGCCGGCAAGGGGTCGATCATCTGGTCCGTCATCCGCTCCCTGCTCCCCGCCGCCCGTGCGGGCCTGGTCGAGTTGTGGGCATTGGACCCCAAGCTCATGGAGCTGTCCTACGGGCGCGACCTGTTCGGCGATCGGTACGCGGCCACCCCCGAGGAGTGCGCCGACCTGCTCGACGAGGCCGTCTGCGTCATGCAGAAACGGGCTGCCCGCTTCGCCGGACTCCAGCGCTCCCACACACCCACCGTCGATGATCCGTTCGTCCTGGTCGTAGTCGATGAGGTGGCGTTCCTGACCGCCTACCAGTCCGACCGGCAACTCCGGCAACGCATCTCCGCAGCGCTGGCCACCCTGACCACCCAAGGGCGCGCGGTCGGCGTCGGCGTCCTGGCCGCACTCCAGGACCCGCGCAAAGAGGTCATGAACATCCGCAACCTCTTCCCCGACAAGATCGCCCTACGACTCGACGAGTCCGAACAAGTGGACATGGTC
Source organism: Nonomuraea sp. NPDC005983 (assembly GCF_040614375.1). NCBI lineage: Bacteria > Bacillati > Actinomycetota > Actinomycetes > Streptosporangiales > Streptosporangiaceae > Nonomuraea > Nonomuraea sp. NPDC005983. The sequence continues at coordinate 20,087 of NZ_JBEXUP010000103.1, read as the reverse complement.
CTCGGCGACGGCGCACGTGATCGCGGCGCCCTCGCTGACCACATCTCACCCGTCCCGGAGATCGGCGCGGGCGTCGGCTACGTACGGCTGGAAGCCAGCCCCGAACCCCTCCGGGTGCGCGCCGCATACGTCTCCGATGCCGACATCCGCGCCATGGTCGACGCCTTCGGCCCGCGCGAGGGTGCGGCATGAGGATCTGCTTTCACGGCACCGCCGACGAAATCAGCCTGGTCGCAGGCCGCCCGCTGATGGTCCTGCTGACCGCTCACGACCTGCCCCGCATGCGGGTCTTCGACCTCTACGACCCCCGCGTCCACGCTCACCCGGACCTGGAGCGCTACCGGCTCTGCGCCCGGCTGGCCGAAACAACCGGCGAAGGGAGGACCGCATGACCCATGCGCACGATCGCGCTCTCCCCCGGGCTATCCGCCAAGCCATGCCGATGGCCCGCGACGTCCTGGAAGAGGTCGCCAAGCTTCACGGGGTTTGCATCAGGCCCGTCCCGCTGCGTCGGCTCGACATCGTCACCGGCAAGTCCGAGATCATCGACGTTCCGTGCGGGGCCGTCCTCGCCAGCAAGTGCCCGCCGTGCGCCAAGCGCAACCGGCAGCTCCGCATGGCTCAATGCCGCGAGGGCTGGCACCTCGAGGCCGAACCGACCATCACGCCGGATGAGCCGAACGAGGAGCAGCGCTGGCTGGTCGAGTTTCGCGCCGACATGCAGGCCAAGCGCGACGCTGCCGAACAGGCCGGCGACGACACCACCGACCTGGACGCCGTCCTGTCCGGCCTTGATGACGAGATCAACGCCGCTGGCATGCGAGGCAGCGTCACCGGATCTGCGGTGCCCAAGCGCACCCGCTCGACCCGGCGTCGGCAGGACGCACCCGACCTGCCCAAGCGCAAGATGACCAACACCACCCTTGGACGCACCTTTACCAGCGCCGACGGCAAGACCTACCGGCCGTCGCTGTTCGTCACACTCACCCTGCCCAGCTACGGCAAGGTCCGTGACGGCGTCCCGATCGATCCCGACACCTACGACTACCGGCGCGCTGCCCAGGACGCGCTGCACTTCTCCAAGCTCGTGGATCGCTTCGTGCAGAACCTGCGCCGGGTCGCGGGCTATGACGTGCAGTACTTCGCGGCCGTCGAACCGCAAAAGCGGCTCGCCCCGCACTTGCACATGGCCATCCGAGGCACCCTGCCTCGTGCCGAGATCAAGCAGATCGCCGCGGCCACCTACCACCAGGTGTGGTGGCCTCAAGCCGACGAGGTCCGCTTCGAGGGCGATCAGCTGCCGGTGTGGGACGAGGAGGCCGGCTATCTCGACCCGGCAACCGGCGAGGTCCTGCCCACCTGGGACGAGGCCCTCGACGCCCTCGAGGAAGACGCCGAGCCGCTCCACGTGATCCGCTTTGGCAATCAGGTGGACGTGCAAGGTGTTCTCGCCGGTACGCCGGACGCTGACCAGTGCATCCGGTATCTGTCCAAGTACCTGACCAAGTCCATCGGCGAGACCCTCGATGGCGGCCAAGCCCAGCGCGAGCACGCCGCACGCATGGTCGATGCCCTGCGCTACGAGCCGTGTTCGCCGACATGCCCGAACTGGCTGCGGTACGGCGTCCAGCCCAAGAACGCCAAAGCCGGGATGGCCCCCGGCCAGTGCCGATCCAAGGCGCACAAGCCCGAACACCTCGGCTACGCCGGACGTCGGGTCCTGGCCTCCCGTAAGTGGTCCAACAAGACCCTCGCTGAGCACAAGCAGGATCGCCGTACATGGGTCCTGGAAGCCCTCGGCCAAGCCGACGAACCCACCGACCCACACCGCTACATCTGGAGACCCGTCCCGGCCGGAGACGCCAACGTGCCCCCGCTGGCTATCCGTCTCCTGCGCACCGTGGCCGAACGCCAACGCTGGCGAGCTCACCTCAGAGGGCTGGAAGCCAGAGCAGCCGGACAAGACCTTTCGGCAACCGAGGACCTGGGGAGGGCCGCATGACCAGGCGAGACGAACTGCTGACCGTGGCCCAGGTCCTCGACGAACTCGGCGGAGTATCCCGCCGCACCTTCTACCGCTGGCGCGAGATCGGCAAGGCGCCTGAAGGCATCCGCCTGCCCAACGGCGAACTCCGCATCTACCGCAGCGATCTCAACGCCTGGCTCGAATCCCTCCGGAGCACCGCATGACGACCTCGTACGACGTGAAGTTCTTCGAGATCAGCCGCAACAAGTCCAGCAAGACACCCTCGTACGTCGTCCGCTGGTCCGTCGCCCGCAAGCGCTCCTCCAAGACCTACCGAACCAAGGCTCTGGCCGACAGCTTCCTGTCCGACCTACGGCAGGCCGCCAAGCGCGGTGAAGCGTTCGACGTGATGTCCGGGCTGCCCACATCCATGATCAAGGCCAAGGACGCTCAGAGCGTCCTGGAGTTCGCCCAGGCGTTCATAGAGATGAAGTGGCCACACGCGGCGGCCAAGAGCCGCGACAGCATGTCCGACGCCCTCGCAACGGTCCTGCCCGCACTGAGCAAGGATCGAGCAGGCCGCCCGGACACTCGCGAGCTTCGCACCGTCCTGCGCAAGTGCCTGCTCCTGCCAGAGGACAAGCGACCGGATGTGCCGCAGCAGCACAGCGCGGCGGCGGCCTGGCTGAAAGCTGCCTCGCTCGACCTGGCGAGCCTGGAGGAGGCCAAGACGGTACGGCTCGCCCTGCACGCCCTGACCTTGTGCCTCGACGGCAAGGCGGCGGCCTCCACAACCATCGCCCGCAAACGCGCCGTCTTCCACGCTCTCTTGGAGTACGCGGTGGAACTGGAGGAACTTTCAGCAAATCCGCTCCACAAGATCAAGTGGAAGCCACCCAAGACAACGGAGACGGTGGACCCTCGCGTCGTGGTGAACCCGCGCCAGGCGCAGGAGCTGCTGACCGCGGTGACCTACGTAGGACAGCGCGGCAGGGGCCGGCGCCTCATGGCTCTCTTCGCCTGCATGTACTACGCCGCCCTACGTCCGGCCGAAGCAGTCGGCCTACGACTGCAAGACTGCCACCTGCCCACGCCCGGCTGGGGGCGGCTCACGATCGACGTGTCCCGGCCAGAGGTCAACACCCAGTGGACCGACAGCGGAGACGCCCATGAAGAACGCGGCCTCAAGCACCGTGGCAGGCAAGACGTCCGCCCGGTGCCCATCCCACCAGAACTGGTCAAGATCCTTCGCGAGCACATCGCGGAATACGGCACAGCCAAGGACGGCCGCATCTTCAGCAGCGAACGGGGCGGCGTCGTGGCCTCAACCGCCTACACCGAGGTCTGGCAGGCCGCTCGCCTCCTAGCCTTCACACCCGCCCAGGTCGCCTCTCCGCTCGCCAAACGCCCGTACGATCTCCGGCACGCGGCCGTCTCACTCTGGCTCAACGCGGGCGTCTCAGCCCCGGACGTGGCCGAGAGGGCGGGCCACAGCGTCGATGTCCTCCTGAGGGTCTACGCCAAGTGCATCGACGGCCAACAGGAGATCGCCAACAAGCGGATTGGCGACGCACTCGCCGCATGACCACGTCCCAACCGCACCCAGAGCCCCGGCCCACCACCGGGGCTCTTCTTCTTGGCCGCGTATTGGCCGAATCGGACCACCGACCTGCGGAAACGCGCTCAAGATCATTGCACGTATATTGGTGGACCAGCGACAACGGGCCGCTCAGAGCGGCATCCGGCTGCACACCCCCTGAAACGCAGAAGAGGCCCCGTAGGGCCTCTGAGCTGCGCTTACTGCGTGTGGCAGGTGCAAGGTTCGAACTTGCGTAGGCTGAGCCGACGGTTTTACAGACCGCTCCCTTTGGCCACTCGGGCAACCTGCCGTGTCTTCCGCGCTGCGGCGACACACAGAAGAATAGCGGACTTCCGGCGTACACGTGACACCAGTTTGTCCCGCGTCCGATCATGCTCGCCGGGCTTCCCGGAGCATCACCCGTCTCACGAGTACTCATCCGTTCCGCTCGAAAGGCGCCGGTTCGTTGACCTTCGGGAACGGTTCGTCCGGTAACTGGCCACTCGCCTGATCCCTATCATTCCGGTCGAGAACGCTGATCCAGCGGCATCCAAGCCAGAGCAAGGGCCAGGACACGCCTCCCGTTCTGCGCGGGTGGGCCGATGCTGGCTAGGCTCACCGCCTAGAGCTTTCGCAGCAGCTGAGAGGATGTGCGTTTTGGCCGATTCATCTTTCGACATCGTCAGCAAGATCGACCGCCAGGAGGTGGACAACGCGCTGAACCAGACGGTCAAGGAGATCGGGCACCGCTTCGACTTCAAGGGCACCGGCGCGAGCGTCGGCTGGTCCGGGCAGACCGGTATCGAGATCAAAGCCAACAGCGAGGAGCGGGCGAACGCCGCACTCGACGTGCTCAAGGACAAGATCGTCAAGCGGGGGCTCTCGCTGAAAGTCCTGGACGCGGGCGAGCCCAAGCTGTCCGGCAAGGAGTACCGCATGCTGGTCACCCTGAAGGAGGGCATCGACCAGGAGCACGCCAAGAAGATCTCGAAGCTGATCCGCGACGAGGGGCCCAAGGGCGTCAAGGCGCAGATCCAGGGCGAGGAACTGCGGGTCAGCTCGAAGAAGAAGGACGAGCTCCAGGACGTCATCACCCTGCTCAAGGGCAAGGACCTGGACATCGCGCTGCAGTTCGTGAACTACCGCTAGAGACACCCCTGCACTTCGGGGATCGCGGAGGGCGAAACCGGGGCACACGGCCGAGCACGCTGTCCACGAGGGCACGCGTCTTCTCCTGTGCCTCGGGCCACCCACCTGCCTACGCGTAAGCGCCTATCGGGTGTCGGTGGCCGGCCTGAGCAGTCCGGTCTCGTATGCTGCCGCGACCGCGGCCGCCCGGTCCTTCACCTCGAGTTTGGCGAAGATGTGCAGCAGATGCGTCTTCACGGTCGCCTCGGTGATGAACAGTTTCGCGGCGACCTCGCGATTGGTCGCGCCACGGGCGATGAGCCTGAGCACCTCGAGTTCCCGGCGGCTCAGCGTCTGCTGCTCCGGCGTGCGCGCCTTGTGCGTCAGCACGCCGGCCACGGACGGGGACAGCACCGTCTCACCGCGGGCCGCCGCCTGCACGGCGCGGCGCAGTTCCGCGCGCGGGGTGTCCTTGAGCAGATAGCCGGTGGCCCCCTGCTCGATCGCGGGCAGGACGTCGGCGTCGTTGTCGAAGGTGGTCAGGACCAGCACGCGAATGCCGGGCGTCTGCTCACGCAGCCGGCGGATGACCTCTGCGCCGCTCATCTTCGGCATCCGCAGGTCCATGAGGACGACGTCCGGGGTGGTCCGCATGGCCAGGACGAGAGCTTCGGGCCCGTCGGCCGCTTCGCCGACGACCTCGAAGGCGTCGTCGGCGGCGAAGATCCCGCGCAGCCCGTCGCGGACGACTGGGTGGTCATCCACGATGATCATACGAATCGGCATATGTCACGATCCCGACTCCGAGACGGCGGGGATGGCAGGGACGGTAGCAGAGATCCCCGTCCCCTGGCCGGGGGCCGTCTCGATCTCGAAGTTCCCGGCCAGCCGGATGACTCGCTGGCGCATCGCGACAAGTCCGAAGCCGCCCGTGTCCGAGGAGCCCGCCGACTCAGGGCTGAAGCCGGAGCCGTCGTCGCGTACGTCCAGCACCACGACGTCCTCCATGTATGACAGGGTGAGGCCGACCCGGGTGGCCGAGGCGTGCTTGCCGACGTTGGCCAGCGCCTCCTGCGCCACCCGCAGCAGGGCGATCTCCACCTCCGCGTGCAGCGGACGGGAGTCGCCCGTGATCGTCACGGAGGCGGGGACGCCGGTGGTCCGCGTCCATTTCCCGGCGATGTCGTGCAGGGCGGTGGCGAGCTGGGCCTCGTCCAGCGGCGCGGGACGCAACGCCTGAACGGATCGCCGGGCTTCGTTCAGGCTCTCTCTGGCCAGGGTGCGCACGGTGTTCAGCCGCGAGCGGGTGGCGGGGACGTCGTCGATCGTGCTGTCGGCGGCTTCGAGCTGGGTGAGGATGGCGGTCAGCCCCTGCGCGATGGTGTCGTGGATCTCCCTGGCCATCCGCTGCCGCTCCCCGAGCACGCCGGCCTCGCGGGCGCTGGTCAGCAGCTGGGCCTGCAGGTTCGCGTTCTCCTCGGCGAGCGCGGCCAGCTTGGCGCCGGCCTCCTGCAACTGCGCGATCATCACCTTGCGGTTCTCGTTCTGGTCGCGGATGGCCTGGCCGACCATGCCGATCGCCGAGGCGACCAGCAGCGCGACGAGGAAGGAGAAGAGCATCTGGCTCGGGGTTCGTCCCTGATCGGGGCGGGCGACGACCAGCACAGCGGCCGTCGCAGCCACCCCTGCGTACGCCCACCACCCGCGAATCAGGGTGAAGGACTGGACGAACATCCCCAGGGCCGTCACCGTGAACAAGGTGTCGACGCTCATCAGCGCCCCGATGAGGCCGAGCTCCACGGCGAAGTAGATGATCAGCGCCACCGGTCTCTCGATCCAGCCGGGATGCGCCGTGACCATGAACCAGTGCCAGGCTCCGGCCAGCAGCGCCAGCGCCAGCGCGTCCGGCCTCCAGTCCCGCAGCAGGGCGAAGGCCGCAGGAAGCAGGATGAAGAGGTACGGCAGGGCGGGCCAGACCCGATCCCAGCGCGAGGCGGCGGGGCCGCCGGTGGCTACCACCGGAAGGCCCTGAGGGCGACGCCGCCGGCGACGATGGTGATCGCGACCATGACGCCCAGGGTGATCGGGGACATCGCGGCGCCGGTCCAGCCGTCGCGGATCGCCTGAACTGCGGGGGCCATGGGGGTCAGGTCGCCGATGGCACGCATCGAGCCGGACATGGTCTCGCGGGGGATGACGGCGCCGGAGAGGAAGCCCATCGGAAAGAACAGGGCCAGCCCGATCACGGTCGCGGTGCGACCGCTGGGGACGAGCGCGCCCACGAGGAGGCCGATGGCGCTGAGGCTCAGCGCGCTGAGCACCCACGCCAGAAGAACGTTCCCCGAGTTCGCGGGCGCCGTCAGCCCGTAGGCGGCCAGGCCGATGACGATCAACAGCACCGTCCCGAGCGCGGCCAGCAGCATGTGAGCGGCCCACTGGGCGCCGAACAGCATGGTGGACGAGGCGGGAGTGGCACGCAGCCGCTTCAGCACCCGGCGTTCTCTGTACCCGGCCAGGGTGGCGGGGAGGACGACCAGTCCGGCCAAGCCGATGACGAAGATGCTCAGCATCGGCACCGTGGCGTCGATGGCCGGCAGCCCGCCCGGCAGGGGTTTGCCGCTGCGCATCTTGACCCACAGCATGATCGCAGGGAAGGCCAGGGCGAAGAACGCCGACATCGGATCACGCATGATCAGTTTGAGCTCGACCGCGATGACGCTCGTGATGCCTTTCATGCCACGTCCTTTCCGGTCAGCGCGAAGTACGCGCCCTCCAGCGAATCGGATCGCCCCTTCGCGATCAGCTCGCTCGGGCCGCCCTCGGCGATGACGCGGCCCTGGTCGATGATCGCGATGCGGTCGCACAGCGCCTCGGCCTCGTCCATGAAGTGGGTGACCAGCACGACGGTGATTCCGCGCTTGCGCATGTCGCGGATCAGACCCCAGGTCGTGCGGCGGGCGGAGGGGTCCAGGCCCGTGGTGAGCTCGTCGAGGAAGACGACCTCCGGATTGCCGACCAGGGCCAGGGCGATGAACAGCCGCTGTTTCCAGCCGCCGGACAGGCTGGCGAAGCTGGCGCGCTTCTTGTCGGCCAGGCCCCACTCGTCCATGAGCGCCCGCCAGTCAGCGGGCCTGTCGTAGAAGGAGGCGTACATCCGCAACGCCTCGCTGACCTTGATCGCGTCGGGCAGCGCCGCCTCCTGCAGCTGGGCGCCGATGTGCTGCAGCAGCTCGCGCCGGTTGGTCTGCGGGTCCAGACCCAGCACCCGCAGGGTGCCGCTGTCCGGCCGCCGTAACCCCGACGCGCACTCCACGACCGTGGTCTTACCCGCTCCGTTGGGGCCGACGATTCCGAAGATCTCGCCTCGTTCCACCCTCAGGGAGACACCGTCTACCGCCTTGCCGGCTTTGTAGCTCTTGCGAAGGCCGTCGATCTCGATGACTGTCATGCATTGAGAGTCTCCGGCGGCCGACGCCTTCGGAATCCACCGATCGGTTGATGGGGCAGGGGGTGCGGGGCGCTCCTATACGAGCGCCTTCGTCTCGGATCGGCACACGTCCGGCTTGTTGGTGATGATGCCGTCCACCCGGTAGGAGACCAGGCGGCGGATGGTGTCGGGGGTGTTCGCCGTCCAGGTGAAGACCTCCATGTCCTGGTCGTGGACGCGCCGGACGTAGTCCGCGGTGAGGTTCTCGTACGGCGGGTTGATCTTCTTCGCGAACTTCGCCAGCTTCGGCAGGTCCGCGACGGCCGGGGTGCCCAGCAGGCCGACCGGCACCTGGGGCATGACCTGGTGGAACGTGCGCATGGAGTCCCAGCTGAAGGACTGCACGACGACCCGTCCGAGCCACGAGGGGTGGCGCCGCAGCTCGGCCGCCACGCGTGTCTCGATGCCTGGGTAGAGCTGCGGCTCCTTGATCTCCAGCAGCAGGTCGAGCCCTTCTCCGTCCATGGCGCGCAGCGTGTCCGCGAGCGTCGGCACGGGCTCGCGCCTGTACTCGGACGCGAACCACGATCCGGCGTCGAGCTTACGGACCTCGGCGAGCGTGAAGTCGCCCACGTTCCAGGGCGCCCGGCCCGGGAAGACCTTCTCGACGTCGGTGGTACGGGCCAGCGTCGGGTCGTGCATAAGGATCAGCTGGTGGTCCTTGGTCTCCTGGACGTCGGTCTCGAACATGTCGGCGTGCTGGTCACGTGCCACCTCGAAGGCGGCGACGGTGTTCTCGGGCGCGTACGCGGACGCGCCGCGGTGCGCGACGACGCTGATCGCGCCGGTGCCGCCGCCATGGGTGATCGCTGCCGCGGCAGCGACGAAAACGAGGCCGAGTCGCCAGATCATCGGGTCTCCTCAGGCTTGATGAGGGGCCTATGACTAGAACCTGACAACATGTCATGACGCGTGGTCGATGGCAGAGTAACTCAGAGATGCCCGGCAGATGAGCATTTCATCGGAGGACGCGTAAGCTCGGCCGGTGACAAGGATCCCGTTGCGCCGTTTCACGGCACGTGCCCTGCCCATCGACGATCAGGGCCGGGTGCTCCTGCTGCACGGCTTCGACCCCGCCAGGCCCGACGAGCCGTTCTGGTTCACGATCGGCGGCGGGTTGGAGGACGGCGAGACGCTCCAGCAGGCCGCCGCCCGCGAACTGCACGAGGAGGTCGGCATCAAGGCGGACGCGGACCACTTCACCGGGCCGTACGGAACGAACACCATCGAGTTCAGCTTCGCCGAGTACGCCATCACCCAGGATCAGACGTTCTTCGCGATCCGCGTCGACGACCCCACCGTCTCGTTCGCCAACATGGAGGGCATCGAGCAGGAGACCACCCTGGGCCACCGCTGGTGGAGCGCCGAAGACCTCGAAGCCACCGGCGAGACCTACTTTCCGGAGAACCTCCCGGCCATCCTGCGCGAGATCACGACGGGCGCAGCACCCGAGTAGCCCCCGTGACGAGCGCCGTCGCCAGGATCCAGCCCGCGACGATCAGGACGTAGGCCAGCCCCTGCGTCCAGCCCGCGGGGTCGAACAGCTCACGCTGCCCGAAGGCGGGAATCGGGAGCAGCAGGTCGAAGGTGTAGGCGAACGAGTCGAAAACCGGGCTTTCCGCGGGCTTGAGCGGGCGGGGCGGGTTCAGGCCGAACGCCACGGTCCCGGCCACGAGGAGCAGCGCGAACCAGATCGCGGCCAGCCAGGGACGGTATCCGTACCCGACGGTGACGTCCAGCAGCCAGCCCCAGACACGCTGGCCCTGCCCGTGCGTCTGCCGCCTGGCGCGCAGCTTCGCGAGCTGGGTGCGGCGGGCGAGCGCGTCGTTGCCGTCCCTGAGGTACCAGGCCGCGAGCTGCTCGTACGGCTGCGGCCTGAAGCCCTCGGGGTCCCGGCTCACCCATTCGATCCGGCGGCCGACGCCGCCCCCGCGCAGCCGGTCGTAGGTCAGGCCGTTCAGTCTCAGCTTCGCGGGCCAGGTGTCGGGGAGGTCGAGCACGGTTCCGGCGCGCGTGTGCGCCAGCGTGACCACGCCGTCGACCGGCGCTGCCGGGGTGAGTTCCAGTTCGCGGACGTCCATGTGGCTCGCGTAGAGCGCGTACGGCGTGTCGGGACTCTGGACGGTGCCGCCGAGGGTGAACGTCCCGTTGATCCTGGCGCCGCGCAACCGCAGGCATCCCACGGCCGAGAAGCCGTCGGTGCACTCCACCGTGTCCTCGACGACCATGTTGTCGGCGAACAGGGCGTTCTTGCCCGGGTTGCGGAGGGTCGTGCCCCGCATGTACAGGCCGCCGTTCAGCCGGGAGCCGACCAGGTTGACGCCGCCGGTGAAGTCGGCGTTGCGGAGGTACGTCCCGGAATCGACCACCATCGTGTTCGCGTAGAGGGCCCAGTCGTCGTCGCCGGTGACCTTGGTGCCGCCCAGCCAGAGCCCGCTCTCGAACTGGGCGCGGGCCACCCGGACCGTCCCCTCGACGATCGAGCCCGACAGGCTGAGATGCCCGGCGGTCCGCATGCCGCCGCCGCTGAAGCCCGGCAGATGGCAGTCGGTCAGCCGGACGGTCCGGGTCGTGGACCCGGCGAGATCAATCGGTTCGTCCAGATGGCAGCCGCTCAGCACCAGCTCGTACGGCACATCGCCGCCCCGGATCACCAGTTGGCCGGTGATCCGCGCGCCGTGTAACCGGACCGCCGGGACGGAACCGGCACCCGCGTCGCGAGCGCCGAGCAGCAGCCCCGCGATCACGCTCGCCCGGATCGTGCGCTCCGGCCCCCAAGTGTCGCCGTCGGTGGGTGCGTTCTGCCCCGCCACGCACCCGGGACCGATCGCGGGCGGTGCCAGCTCCACCGCCTCTCCGGTGGGAAAGGCATTCCACAGCTCGCGCTCGGCGTCGGTCAGCCGCGAAGATCGCCCCATGTGACGATTGTTGCGGGGGTTGGCGGGCTTTCCAACCATGATCCCGATCCTGGACGCAGCTCGTCAGTCGGAGAACTCGACGCCGTTCAGGCGGCGGCGGTTCATTTCAAGGCGGAAGACGTCAGGGCGGTGGAAGTGGCCCCCCGGGGACGACGTTCTGCCGCTCGGCGCTGAGAGTGGCAGGGTCGATATCGGCCAGCACGAGGCGCTCAACAGGCCTGCCCTGGGGTTCCCGGTCTGGCTGAGGGTCAGCGGCGGTAGCCGGCCATGCGCTCGAGCCGGGCGACCCGCTCCGAGGTGGGCGGGTGGGACGAGAACAACCGGCCGAAGCCGGAGCCGCTGAACGGGTTGGCGATCATCATGTGGGACGCGGAGGTCAGGCGGCTGTTCTCGGGGAGCGGAAGCCGCCGAGCACCCATCTCGATCTTGCGCAGCGCCGAAGCCAGCGCCAGGGGGTCGCCCGTCAGTCTGGCCCCGGACTCGTCCGCCTGGTACTCGCGCGTCCTGGAGATCGCGAGCTGGACCATCCCGGCGGCCACCGGCCCCAGCACCATCATCAGCAGCGCCCCGAGGAACCCGGGCCCCTCGTCGTCATCGGAGCCACCGAAGAACACCGCCACGTAACTCAGCCAGGTGATCATCGTGGCCAGCGCCCCCGCCACGGACGAGATGAGGATGTCGCGGTTGTACACATGCGACAGCTCATGCCCGATCACCCCGCGCAACTCGCGCTCGTCGAGCAGCTGCGTCAACCCGTACGTCACGCAGACCGCCGCCTGGCGCGGGCTCCGCCCGGTGGCGAACGCGTTCGGCTGGACGGTGGGCGACAGGTACAGCCGGGGCATCGGCTGGCGAGCCTGGGTGGAGAGCTCGCGCACGATCCGGTACAGGGTCGGCTGCTCGACCTCGCTGACAGGCCGCGCCCGCATGGCCGACAGTGCGATCCGGTCGGAGAAGAAGTAGGCGACGCCGTTGCTCGCCAGGGCGAGCAGGAACGCGATCTGCACCCCGGTGCCGCCGCCCAACCACGCGCCCACCATGAGAATCAACGCAGACAGGCCCCCCAACAGGGCAGCGGTGCGCAGACCGTTGTGGTGCATGGTTCCCCCCTTACGTGATCCGGGTTCACCCCCTCCAACGACGGAACGCCGCTCCAACGTTCCCCGCTGCAACCATCCAATGGCACAGAGCCCCCCATCCCCCCTCCACCCCGAACACCACCCACAAAACCCCGCACCAAAGGCCACCCCGCACCGGCCAAACCCCACCACCAGCCGAAACATCGCCCCGCGACCAGTCGGAAGCCCACCTCCTGGCCTCAACGCCAGCCCGCACACCTCGCCAAGAACCCCCGAACGACCCACCCCACAACGAACCAAAACCCAACCCCAGGCCCCAGCGCCAACCCGCACATCCACGAGAAAGCCCAGCCTCACGTCAGACCGAGGAGTCGCCCCAGGCGCGCCGAGCGCGTTGCTCGTGCTCAGCCGGAAGCGGAGAGCGACGTCATGCTGAGCACCAGTTGCGGCGCGACCGAGAACAGGACCGCGACTGCCACGGCGAGCCCGACGGCGATCCAGGTGGCGGGCGGCGCGCGGCGAGCTCCACGGGCCGCCCCGTCGGGTGTGAACAGTCGCGCCGTCCACACGATGTAGTAGTAGAGCCCGATCACGGTGTTGACCGCCATGACCACCGCCAACCACCCGGCCCCACCGTGGACGATCTCCCGGAAGACCACGACCTTGGCGAACAGCCCTGCGAGCCCAGGCGGCAACCCGGCCAGACAGATCAGGCAGAAAGCCAGCGCCAGGGCCGCCACCGGGCTCCGGAACGCCAGCCCACGGTAGTCGTCGAGCTCGTTGCGGGGCGCCGCCCGGGACACCAACATGACCACGGCGAACGCCCCGAGGTTCATCGCAGCGTAGATCACCAGATAGGCCAGGGAGGCCCCCACGGCCCCTGCCACCGGCAACGCACCGCCGACCCCGGCTCCTCCGGCACCGGCTGCTCCCGTCGCCCCTCCTCCGGCACCGGCTGCTCTTGTCGCCCCTCCTGCGGCGGCGACCGCGAGCGGCGCCAGGATGTAACCCGACTGGGCGACCGACGACCAGGCCAGCAGGCGGACGGCCGAACGTTGACGCATGGCGAGCAGGTTGCCCGCCGTCATCGTGAGCGCCGCGACGATCGCGACCACGGGGGTCCAGGTGGACGCCTGGCCGGCCAGCGTGGCGACCAGGATGAGGATGAGCCCGGCGAACCCGGCCGCCTTCGAGATGACCGAGAGCAGGGCGGCGACCGGGATGGGAGCGCCCTGGTAGACGTCCGCCGCCCAGGAGTGGAACGGGACTGCGGCGATCTTGAAGCCGAACCCCGCCAGCACCAGCACGACCCCGACCGTGACCACCATCGGCAGCCCGCCGGAGATCTCCGGTGTGGACGAGTACGCGCCCGTCCCTCCCCCACCGGGGACCGTGACCTTACCGCTGAGCACCTCCGCGAGCCGGGACAGGAAGACACTGCCGCCCACGCCGTACAGCAGGGACACGCCGAACAGCATGATGGCCGTCGACACGACCGACACAAGGAAGAGCTTGACGGCGGCCTCGGAGGATCGTCCGTCGTACCGTTTCAACCCGGTCAGGGCGAAGACCGGGAGCGAGGCCAGTTCGAGCGCCACCACGAGCATGATCAGGTCGCGGGAGGCGGGCAGGGTGACCGCGCCGACCAGCGTGCAGAGCAGCAGGAAGTACCACTCGCCGACCGGGATGCGGCCGCCCGCCAGTTCGGTCATCGACAGCAGCACCACCACGACGGCGGCGACGAGGATCAGCCCGGCGAAGACCAGCGTGAACTGGTCGACCACGAAGGAGCACAGGCCTTGACCGCCCGGCGCCGCCGCACCGGACGTACCCGCCCCTACCGATAGGGCCCCGGCGAGTTCGTGGGGGACGCAGAATGTCGCCAGCGCCCCGCCTCCGCGTATAGCCTGCGCCACCACCAGGCCGAGCGAGACCAGCACCCCGGCGAGCGTGACCAGCCCGAGCGAGATCCTCGTCGTCGGCCGGGCGGGCAGGAACGCGTCGAGCAGCAGCATCAGGCCTGCTACCACCGCGAGGACCAGCGGCACCGCGATCACGAAGTAGTCGATCTGCTGGATCATGAGATCGCTCCCAGCAAGGTCTGCACGGCCGGCGTGGTGAGCGAGAGCAGGAGCTTCGGCCAGAGCCCGAGCAGCAGGATCAGCACGATCAGCGGCACCCAGGCGACCAGCTCATATCCGTGAATGTCCGGCAGCGCCGTGCGGCCCCCCGCAGGCAGCCGACCGCTGACGCCGAGGGCGTCACGGTCGGCGGCGACGCTGGCGGGAGGTCCGTGCGACCGGCCGCCCGCTACGGCGGGGATCAGCGAGGCGGCTGCCGGAAGGCCGTGCGTGACGCGGGAGAGCATCACCAGGAAGTACGCGGCCGTCAGAACGGCACCGATCCCGCCGATGACCATGAAGGTGAGGAACAGCCCGCGTGGCAGCCCGTCACCGGGCTGGAAGGCGCCGAGGAGGGCCAGCATCTCCCCCCAGAACCCGGCCAGCCCCGGCAGCCCGAGCGAGGCGATGGCGGCGAACGTGAGAACCGAGCCCAGGTGCGGGAGGGTCGCCAGCATGCCGCCGCCCAGGGAGCGCATGTCGGCCGTGTGGTAGCGCTCCTTGACCGCCCCGGCGAGGAAGAACAGCAGGCCCGTGATCAGGCCGTGGGCGACGTTGGCGAACAGGGCGCCGTTCACGCCGACCGTGGTGAGCGTGGCGAAGCCGAGCAGGACGAAGCCCATGTGCCCGACCGACGAGTAGGCGATCATCCGTTTGAGGTCGCGCTGGGCCAGGCAGGCCAGCGCGCCGTAGACGATGCCGACCACGGCGAACGCCCCCAGCCACGGCGCCACCGACTCGGCGCCCTCGGGCAGGACGGGGATGGCGATCCTGGCGAACCCGTACGTACCCATCTTCAGCAGGACCCCGGCCAGCAGCACCGACCCGACGGTCGGGGCCTCGGTGTGCGCGTCGGGAAGCCAGGTGTGCAGCGGCCACATCGGTGTCTTGACCGCCAGCCCCGCGCCGACGGCCACGAACGCGAGCACCTGCACGGCCCTGGACATGCCGGTGCCGTGCGCCCGGCCGAGCGCGAGCACGTCGAGTGTTCCGGTCTGGGACCAGATGAGCAGCAGGCCGAGCAGCATCACGACCGAGCCGAGCAGCGTGTAGAGGATGAACTTGATCGCGGCGCTGCGCCGCCCCGCCCCGCCCCAGATCGCGATCAGGAAGTACATCGGAATGAGGACGATCTCGAAGAACACGAAGAACAACAGCAGGTCGAGGGCGAGGAAGGTGCCGAGCATCCCCACCTCGAGCACGAGCAGCGTGAACACCAGCGCTCTCGGCCGGGCGCCGCCGGGACGCGGGTGCAGGAGCTGGCCGGGGGCGTGCCCGCCGCGCCAGCTCAGGTAGGCGAAGCAGAGGAAGGTCAGCAGCGCCGTCAGCGCGACCAGTGGCAGCGAGATGCCGTCGATGCCCAGGTGGAAGTGGATGCCGAGCCCCGGGATCCACTCGTGGTCGGTGTCGAACTGCGGTTGCGCGGCGCGTCCGTAGTCGAACGTGACCACCAGCGCCACGGCGATCGCCAGGGTCACGCCGGACACCGCCAGCCCGAAACCCGGCAGGATCGGACGGACCGTGTTCGGCGCCACCACAAGGAGCAGCGCGCCCAGCAGCGGTACGGCCAGCAACGCGACCGGCAGCCAGTTCATGTGAACACCACCGCCCCCACCGCGATCAAGAGGACTCCGGCCAGCACGCCGCTGATGTACAGCTGGACGTTGCCGTTCTGGACGAGCCGCAGCACCCCCGACAGCCCGCGCACGGACCGGCCCGAGCCGCGCACGGCTCCGTCGACCACCACGTCGTCGGTTCTGACGACGATTCGGGCCAGGGCCAGGATCGGGCGGACGAACACGGCGGCGTACAGAGTGTCGACGTAGAACGCGCGCTCGCACGGCGCCAGGAACGGCCCCAGCAACCGGGCGGGATCGCGCACCGGGTCGCTGCGCCAGAACGCGTAGACGGCGCCGCCGCCGAGCAGCGCGAGCGCCACGCTGACGACCGCGACGGACGCTTCGATGTGCAGGCCACCGGCGAGACCGAGCAGTAGGGAGGGAGCCGTGAGCAGCACGACCGGCACCATCATCGTCGGCGGCGCCTCGCGGACGTCGATCACGTGAGCCGTGCCCGGCTCCGGTTCCGGCAGAGCGAGGGCACGCGCGTCGCCGAAGAACGTACGCAGCCAGGCCCGCGTCGCGTACGCCCCGGTGACGGCGACGGTCGCGAGCGCGCAACCGTACAGGAGGAGGCCGGCGGCGTCAGTGAGACCACCGCCGGCGAGCGCCCGGTCCATGGCGAGGAGCAGGGCGTCCTTGCTGAAGAAGCCGCTGGCGGGAGGGAGGCCCATGAGCGCGGCGAAACCCACCGTCATCGCGACGAACGTGATCGGCATCGACCGGCGCAACCCGCCCATCTGGCTCATCAGGTTGGACCCGACGTGGTGGATCACCACCCCCGCGCACAGGAACAGCAGCGCCTTGAACGCGCCGTGGGTGATCAGATGGAAGATCGCTGCCCTGTCGGACCCGGCCGCCAGACCGCCGGCCATGTAGGCGAGTTGGCTGATCGTCGAGTATGCGAGGACCCGTTTCAGGTCGTCCTGGGCGAGCGCGGCCAGGGCGGAGGCGAGCATGCCGAGTGCTGCGATGACGGCGAGCACGTCGAGCGTGGGACGGGCGGCGAGGAACGCGGGGAAGAGCCTGGCCACGATGAAGATCCCGGCGGCCACCATGGTGGCGGCGTGGATGAGCGCGCTGATCGGCGTGGGACCCGCCATCGCGTCGGGCAACCAGGTGTGCAGCGGCACCTGGGCGCTCTTGCCCGCGACCCCGGCGAGCAGCAGCATCGTGGCGGCCACCAGCGTGCCGGAGGACATCTCCGGCACCTTCGCCAGCACGTCCGGGATGCGGAAGCTGCCCGCCGAGATGCCGAGCACGAAGATGCCGAACAGGAAGCCGACGTCGCCCAGCCGCGTGACGAGGAACGCCTTGATCGCGGCCCGGGAGTTGGCCTTGTCCTCCCACCAGTGGCCGATGAGCAGGTAGGAGCACAGGCCCATGACCTCCCAGCCCACGTAGAGGACCAGCAGGTCGCCCGCGTAGACGACGAGCAGCATCGCGCTGGTGAAGAGGCTGACGAACGCGCTGTAGGACGGGTAGCGCGGGTCGTCGCTCAGGTAGCCGACCGAGTACACCTGCACGGCGAGCGCCACGAGCGTGACCAGCACGCCGAGCAGGCCGGACAGGCCGTCGGCCTGGAGGGTGAGCGAGATGGGGATGCCGCCGGTCTCGATCGCCCCGTAGGCGTGGGTGACGTCCGCCGCCGCAGAGCCGTCGAGGAACGCGAAGCCCGGCCCCCAGGCCAGCCAGAGCGCCAGCACCCCGGAGACCGCTGTCGGCAGGACAGCGATCCAGGCCGCCCGCGCGTGCGCGGCCCTGCGCTCACTGCCGCCCGCCACTCCCGCGTGCCCGGTCGCGCCCGATGCGCCTGCGTTTTCAGAACCCGCGCCAGGGGGGCTCCCCTCGCCGATGCGCGGAGCGTGCCCGTGAGGCCGGCGAGACAGCAGCAGGCCCGCGAAGGCCGCCACGAAAGGCAGGAGCACGGCCAGCAACGGGAGATTCGTCATTGCCCGCCCCCTCGCCTGATGTGATGCCCGTCGCCGCGCCCGGAACCGGCCTGGCCCTCTCCGGATCCGAGCGCGTTCCCTGTGCGGCCGGAGGACGTGCCACCGCCTTCGCCCGGATCGGGACGATCAGCCGCCCCGGCCGCTCCCTGCTCGCCGGGCCTGGCTCGCCCTTCCCCCGATCCCGCCGGGCCGTTGCTCCCTCCGCCCGCATCGGGAGCAGGCTCACCTTCGGATTCCGCCTCGCCGGTGGGGCCGTTAGCGGCCCGGCCAGAGAGCTCGGACGAGTCGTCGCCTGTCTCCCCCTGGTACGCGGGTTCGGCGAGGGCGCGGAGGTGGTCGATGTCGACGGTTCTGCGGTTGCGGAAGAGCGCCAGGACGATGGCCAGGCCCAGGCCCACCTCGGCAGCGGCGATCACGATGATGAACAGCGTGAGCACCTGACCGCTGTGCAGCCGGTCGCCCAGCCATACGTCGAAGGCGACCAGGTTGAGGTTGACGGCGTTGAGCATGAGCTCGACCGACATCAGCACGAGGATCGTGTTGCGCCGCGCGAGCACGCCGTAGACGCCGACGGAGAAGAGCAGCGCGGAGACGACCGCCGGGTAGACGATGTGCACTAATGACCCCCGGTCTGATCTGAAGGCGAACCGCCGGGTATGTCGGTGCGGGACAGAACGATGGCGCCGACCAGGGCCGCCAGCAGGAGGACTGACAGCGCCTCGAACGGCAGCACCCAGGCGCTGAACACGCTCGCGCCGAGCTCCTTCGCGGCGCCGTGGCCGGGTTTGAGCGGCGCGTACGCCGTGCGGAAACCGTCGACGACCACCGTGACCAGGACGGCCGCCGTCGCCACCGCCACCAGGACGGCGACCCACCGGTTGCCGCTGTCGAGATCCGCGGAGCGGCCGATCGGCGCGCGGGTGAGCATGATGCCGAACAGCAGCAGGACGACCACGGCGCCCACGTAGATCAGCACCTGCACCCATGCCACGAACTCCGCCGTGAGCACCAGGTAGCTCCCGGCGAGAGCGCCGAAGGAGACCACGAGCCAGAGGGCGGCGTGGACGAGTTGTCTTGTTGTGACGACGAGCAGCGCCGATCCGACCGCTACCGCGCCCAGCAGCAAGAAGACGACCTCTTGCCCGGTGGGTGACAGGTAGGAGGGCACCGCCTCGGTCACGACTCCTCCTCGGACTCCCTTGTCTCGTCAGGGCCGAGCCGCCCAGGTGGACGGATGGACCGGGGATCGGCCATCCTGCGCCTACGCGGGCTCGCGCCAGAAGTCTGCCCCTCCGGCCCGGACCTCAACGGAGGCTCGCCCGAGGTTGTGGACAACCCTTCCTCAGGTCGCCCTCCTGTGGACAACCGCTCGCCCTGCCCTGTGGACGACGGTCCGCCACCACCCCCGTGTCCTGTGGACGACGCCTCGCCCTCACTCTCGCTGCCTGTGGAAAACTCCTCGCCGGCGTCCGCCCCTGTGGACAAAGGGGTCCCTGTGGCGGAAGCGCCCGCCTCCGGCACGTGTCCGGATGCGGAAGGGTCGACGTCCGGCACCTCCCCGGACGGCCTGCCGGCGCCTGCGGCCTGTCCGTCCTCCGCCTGCGGCTCCGTGGAGGGCGTGCCCGCGCCGTGCTCGTCCACAGGACGATCACCGCCTGTGCCGGGTGGTGTGGACGGATCAGTCTTCGACTCCGTCCGGGCGCGCTCTGTGGATTCGCCCGAGGGACGGGACGGCAGCGCGCCAGGCGGGCGGATGTTGCGCACGTTCGCCAACGACCGGCGCGGACGCCCAGGCCTTCCCGCTGCCGGGGCGCCCGTTTCGGACGCGTCGCCCGAGGAGCTCGGGGCCTCGCCTGTCACGGCGTCCGGGCTCGCGGAGGCCCCCGACGCACCTGGGGAAGGCTCAGAGGTTCCAGGGTGAGACGGTTCGCCGGCAGCAGGCGGCCGGTCGGCTCCCCCAGCGGGAGGACCCGGAACATCTCCACCGGCACCGGCCGCCGGACCCGCAGCCTCCGCGCCGGCATCAGCCGCTCGGCCCGCAGCCTCTCGGCGAGCATCACCGGTCCGACCTGCGGCCTCTCCGCGAGAGTCCACAGTTCGGCCTGTGGATTCTTCAGCGGTAGCGGCCGTTCGGCCGGCAGCCTCTCCGGCGGCGGCGTCACGGCTCGATGGCGCGCCACGGGCGCCCGACGGGCCGCTCGGGGCCGGTCCGGTCGCGCGAGGCGTGGCCACCGGCCCC
>NZ_JBEXUP010000102.1:0-32513 GCF_040614375.1 Nonomuraea sp. NPDC005983 | reverse complement strand
GGACGAGCACGTCTCTCCCGGTGATCTGATCGCCGAGGCGTACGAGCGCCTTGCGCCCGAAGATCAGCTCTCGCTGAACAGGTTCACCGCGGCCGCACGTCCGCAACATCCTGGCCAAGGGAGGCCTCGTCTCGCGCACGCACGTCGCCGCCTGGGTGACGGCTTCGGTAAGTAGATAGGCATTCCTCCCGATGTGTCGGTGAGCCCGGAACGTCTATCTGTTGACATGCCAGCGGGTGACGAATTTCCGCAGCCGGTCCGTGGGAGGGGTCCTGGGCCGCATTCGCCCGACACCCGCTGGCACCAGTCGTCCCGTCCCGCCTGCTGAGGCGGTGCGGACGTCGGGGGTGCCCGCGTCTGGTAGACGTAATGCGTGACCGACTCCGACGACGCCCTCCTGCCGCTCGACGCCGTGCGGCCCGCGGAGACGGCGGCGACGGGAGGCAGGGGCGCGCCCGTGCCCGCGCCCGCCAGTCCGGTCGCCCGGGTGGCGGTCGACAACCCGCTGTCCCACCTCGACCGGCCCTTCGACTACCTGGTGCCGGAGACGATGCACGAGACGGCCCAGCCGGGGGTGCGGGTGCGGGTTCGCTTCGCGGGCAAGCTCGTCGACGGCTTCGTCCTGGAACGGGCCGAGAGCAGCGACCATCAGGGCAGGCTGGCCCCCCTCGAACGGGTCGTCTCGCCGGAGCGCGTCCTGACGCCCGAGATCGCCTCGCTGGCCAGGGCCGTCGCCGACCGCTACGCCGGCACCCTGGCCGACGTCCTCCGCCTGGCGGTGCCACCTCGGCACGCCAGGGCGGAAGCCGAGGCCCCAGCGGCCAAGACCCTGGCGGCCAAGACCCCGGCGGCTGAGGAGCTCGCTTCTGAGGAGCCCGCAGTCGCCTCCGATTCCGGTGCCCCTACCGGCTCCGCTGCCGGTGCTGCGGCCGGTCACGGTTCAGGCGTTCCGGCCGGCCCGGTTTCTGGTGGTCTGGCCGGTCCCGCTTCCAGTGGCGCGGTCGAGGGCGAGCCGGGGGCCTGGGCGGCGTATCCGATGGGGGCGTCGTTCCTCGACGCGCTGCGCAACGGCCGAGCGCCGCGGGCCGTGTGGTCGGCGTTGCCGGGAGCCGTCGGCTGGGCCGCGCCGGTGGCCGAGGCCGTGGCCGCCACGCTGGCCGGAGGGCGGGGCGCCGTCGTCGCGGTGCCCGACGGCAAGGACGTCGCGCTGCTCGACGCCGAGCTCTCCCGGCTGCTCGGGCCCGGCAGGCACGTGGCGCTCACCGCCGACCTGGGCCCCGCCGAGCGGTACCGGCGGTGGCTGCGGGCGCTGCGCGGGCAGGTGCGGGCGGTCGTCGGCACCAGGGGCGCCGTCTTCGCGCCCGTGAGCGATCTCGGGCTGACAGTCATCTGGGACGACGGCGACGACCTGCACGCCGAGCGGCTGGCCCCGTACCCGCACGCCCGCGAGGTGCTGGCGCTGCGGGCGCATCGGGCGGGGGCGGCCATGCTGATCGGCGGATACACCCGCACCGCCGAGGCCACCCAGCTCATCGCCACCGGCTGGGCCAGGCCGATCGTCGCCGCCCGCGAGACGATCAGGAGGCTGGCCCCGCGCGTGCGTCCGGCCGGCGAGGACGCCGAACTGGCCAAGGACCAGGCGGCCCGCCAGGCGAGGCTGCCCAGCGTGGCCTGGCGGGCGCTGCGGCAGGGGCTGGAGAGCGGCCCGGTGCTGATCCAGGTGCCCAGGCGCGGCTACCTGCCCGCGCTCGCCTGCCAGCACTGCCGCGCCCCGGCCCGCTGCGCCCTGCCACCCACCCGGTCGGTGGGCGCCCTCCTGGGCCCGGACGCGCCCGGAACCCTCGGCCTCCTCGACCCGGCCGGAGGCGGTGCCGCAGGCCCCTCCGAGCCCTCCAGGGGCGCCGGTGGCGTGCACCAGCCCGCCGGGGGCGGCGGCGTGGGCGAGCCTTCCGTCGGCGGCTCCTCCGTAGGTGGCTCCTCTGTCGGCGGCTCCTCCGTTGGCGATCCCTCCGTCGGCGGGCGCGGGCCGTCCAGGGCGCTGTGCCACGGGCCGCTGGCGCTCAGGGGCGGGCACGCGGCCCCCTACTGCCGCTGGTGCGGGCGGGTGGACGCCTCCTGGCGGTGCCCGGCCTGCGGCAGCCGCAGGCTGCGGGCCGTGGTCGTCGGCGCCAGGCGCACCGCCGAGGAGCTGGGCAGAGCCTTCCCGTCCGTTCCTGTGCGCACGTCGGGGCGCGACGGCGTGCTGGCCACCGTTCCGTCGTCACGGGCCCTGGTCGTCGCCACGCCGGGCGCGGAGCCCGTCGCCGAGGGCGGGTACGCGGCGGCCGTGCTGCTCGACGGGTGGGCGCTGCTCGGCCGGGCCGACCTGCGGGCCGCCGAGGAGGCGCTGCGGCGGTGGATGAACGCCGCCGCCCTGCTCCGTCCCGCCGCCGAGCTGGTCGTGCTCGCCGACGCCGTGCTGCCCGTAGTCCAGGCGTTGCTGCGGTGGGACCCGATCACGCACGCCGAGCGCGAGCTGGCCGAGCGCGCCGAGCTGGGGTTCCCGCCCGCCGTGCGGATGGCGACGCTCAGCGGCGTCGCCAGCGCCGTCAGGCAGATGCTGGACGAGTTGCGCCTGCCCCCGTCCGCGCAGGTGCTCGGGCCGGTCCCGATCGACGAGGGCCGGGAACGCGCCATGATCCGGACCCCGCGCGGCGGTGGGGCGGCGCTGGCCGCCGCGCTCAAAGGGGCCAGTGGGGTGCGAGCGGCGCGTAAGGCGGCGGATGTCGTGAGGGTGTGTGTCGACCCGCTCGACCTGATTTAGACGTTTTCCCCGATTCGCTCATCTGTTGGCCAGCCGTTAGCGTCTCCCTGTGTCGATCGAATGGGTGAACCGGGCCATCGACGACCTGCGCGCATGGGGGCGCGCGGGAGACGTCGAGGTGGACGCGGACGAGGTCCGCCTGCTCTGCGACTACGCCAGCGACTACCTGAAGGTCAACGCGCTGGGCGACTTCACTCCCGAGACCTTCGACGAGCTGCTGCTCTCCATCTACCCGCGCAAGGTCATCGCGCCGCCCGAGAGCGCCCCGGAGACCGTGGCCGCCGCCGAGACCCTGGTGGCCTTCCTGCGGGACAGGTCCGAGGTCAGCGCCGAGACCGCGGCGGCGATGCGCGAGCGGCTGGCCGAGATCGCGCCCCGGATGGCCGGGGCGCTCGCCGACACGGCCAACTTCGGCATGGCCAAGAGCCTGTTCAGCTCGATCGGCCCCGAGTCGCTGGAGCAGTCGATCCAGATCTCGTCGGGGGAGGCGCCCGATCTGGGGGAGGCGCCCTGCGACTGCCCCGGCTGCACGCCGCTGCCCGCCGTGCGGCTCGCGCCGCCCGGCGACCTCGCCGAGGCGCTGGCGGGCGTTCCGCTCCTGGCGGAACTCAACCGCGAGCCGTACCTGAGCCTGTTCGCGGGCGTCACCGGCGGCGAGCCGCTCCAGCGGTGGGCGCAGATCGTCGCCCACCTGGTCGAGCACGACACCGGCGGCGCCATCACCGGCTCCCGCGAGCTCGACGAGGAGCTCTACGACCTGTTCGACATGCTCTACCGGCTCCAGGTGCGGGCCCCCGTCTCCGTCGTCGGCGACTACCTGGAGGAGATGGGCGAGGGCGGCCAGGTGCCCGTCCCCGAGGTGCTCGAACGGCTGTCGTGGTGCGGCCTGGTCCAGGTCGAGGGTGACACGGCCGGGCTCACCCCGCTGGCCGTCTGGGCGCTGCGCGAGCACTACCTGACACTCGGCCTCGACGCCCCCCAGGCCGCCGACCTGGCCGAGGCCGACGCCGTGGAGCTCATCGAGAGCCTGCTCGACGGCGTCCCGACCGAGCTGGCGGAGGACGACATCAGCCGCTGGCTGGCGGGTCGCGGGCCGGGAACGGCCGCCGCCGAACTGCTCGCCGCCGCCTCCGGCGCGCCCGCCGTCGCCCGCGGCATCGCCGTCACCATCGTCGACCGGCTGGGCGCGGAGGCCGAGCCGGCGGTCCGCGGCTGCCTGGGTGACCTGGAGCTGCGGCCGCACGCCATCCACTGGCTCGCCGCCCGCGGGCTGCCCGCGCCGTCCCTCACCCAGGACGAACTGCTCTGGGTCAGCGTCGACATGCTCGCCCTGGCCCTGCCCGCGGCCGAGGCCGACCCCGAGATGTTCGCCGAGAACATCGCCGCGTCCGGCCCGCCCGCTCATCTGATCGAGGAGATGTGGCGCGTCGACCACCCCGACGTGGTCGAGGTGCTGGAGCTGCTCGGACGTTCGCTGTCCGACGGCACGGTCGCCAAGGCCGCGCGCAAGGCGGCCTTCAAAGCCCGCTCCCGTGCGATCCGTTGAGTACGTCTCTGTTACTCCCGTGCAGTAAGTTTCCTGAGTGGCAAACAACGTCTTCGACCTCGCCGAGCTGCGCAAGCTGATCGATGAGCAGGCCGCCGTGCCGCCACGGCAGCCGGAGAAGGCCCCCGCCGACCACGAGGCGCTCACCTTCCCGCCCGTGGTGCTGGCGGCCGACGCCGAGCTGGCGCGGATGGTGCCCACGGTGCCGCTGGTCGCCGACGCCGTCAGGCTCGCCAACTGGACCGGCAGCCGCCAGGTCACCGCCGAGGGGCTGCTGCCCGCGGCCGACGCCGAGGCCGCCGTCGCGGAGCTGGGCGTGGCCGCGTCCCGGCTCAGGCTCGTCTGGATCGTCGCCGTCAACACCGGCCTGCTGCAGATCCTGCGCGGGAGTGCGTCGCGGGGCCCGCTCCCGGCCCAGCTCACCGTCGAGGCCACGCTGGAGTTCTGGGACGGCGTCGTCATGGACGTCCTCGACCGCGCCGACGAGGGCCTGACCGGCTCCGCCGTCGTCGACGGCCACCTGGCGGAGATGCTGGCCACGATCTACTCGGTGCGCTCGGGAGTGGCGATCGCCAACCTGGCCCGGGGCATCCTGCAGTCCCACGAGGTCGCCTGCGCGCCGGGAGCGCCGATGATGCGCAGGCTCGCCGCCTCGCTGCCGTCCGAACTGCTCGAGGCGCTGTCGCTGCTGACATACTGCGGGCTGGTCGAGCAGACCGCGTCCGGGCGCACCGCGCTCACCCCGCTCGGCGTCTGGGCCGTCCGCAGAGACCTGCTGCGCGAGGGCCACGACGCGCCCACGGCGGCCGAGGTCCAGGTCTTCGCCGACCTCTCGGCGCTCGAGCTGGTCGAGGCCCTGGTCAGGGGCGCGGCGACGCAGAGCGCCGTCGCCGGGTGGCTGGAGCGCCGCTCGCCCGAGGAGGCCGCCGCCGACCTGGTCGCGATCGCCGCGTCCGGCACGGCCGGGCAGCGCGGCGCGGTCGGGGCGATCCTGGAGGAGCTGGGGCCCGAGGCCGAGGCTCCCGTCCGGGAGGCGCTCGACCTGCCGCTGATGCGCCGCTACGCCGCGTCCTGGCTGCACATCCGCGACCTCGACGCCCCCACGCTCAGCCCCGACGACCACACCTGGATCGCCGTCGACTCGCTGGCCGCGCTGATGTACCTGTCGGGCCCGCTCGACACCACCGAGCCGCCGGAAGACCTGATCAAACTCGTCGGCGAGATGCCCGCCGTCGGGCACCCCGACACCGTCGCCGTCCTCGACATGCTCGCCAACGCGCACGACGACCAGGCCGTGATCAAGGCGGCCCGCAAGGCGGCGATGAAGGCCCGGTCCCTGGCGCACACTAAACTGGGCTGATCCACCCGAGAAACGGAGTTGCGCCTTGTCCATCCAGTCGATCCGGCTGTTCGGAGACCCCGTGCTGCGCACCCCGGCGGCTCCCGTCGTCGACTTCGACAAGGAGCTCCGCAAACTGGTCAAAGACCTCACCGACACGATGATGGACGCGCCGGGCGCCGGTCTGGCCGCCCCGCAGATCGGTGTCGGCCTGCGCGTGTTCACGTACTACGTCGACGAGCAGCTCGGCCACCTGATCAACCCCGACCTCGACCTGTCCGACGACAAGGACGAGGAGGGCGAGGAGGGCTGCCTGTCGTTCCCCGGCCTGTCCTTCCCCACGCCGCGCTCCGTCCGCGCCGTCGCCAAGGGCCTCAACATGCACGGCGAGCCCGTCACGCTCGAGGGCACCGACCTGATGGCCCGCTGCTTCCAGCACGAGACCGACCACCTCGACGGCATCCTGTTCATCGACCGGATGGACGCCAAGCAGCGCAAGCTCGCCATGAAGGCCATCCGCGAGGCCGAGTGGAGCGGCCTGGCCGCCCCCGTCGTGAAGTACTCCCCGCACGCCACCGGCGGAAAGGCCCTGTGACGATGCGCCTGGTCTTCGCGGGCACGCCCGAGACGGCGCTGCCGTCGCTCCGCACCCTGATCGACTCGCCCCGCCACGAGGTGGTCGCGGTCGTCACCCGCCCCGACGCCCAGTCGGGCCGTGGCCGCAAGGTCCACCCCTCGCCCGTGGCCGAGCTGGCCGAAGAGGCGGGCATCGAGGTGCTGCGTCCCGCGAAGGCAGGCGACCCCGCGCTCCTCGACCGGCTGCGCGCCCTCGAGCCCGACTGCTGCCCCGTCGTCGCCTACGGCGCGCTGCTGCCGCAGTCGGCCCTCGACGTGCCCCGCCTCGGCTGGATCAACCTGCACTTCTCGCTCCTGCCCGCCTGGCGGGGCGCCGCCCCGGTCCAGCACGCGATCCTGCACGGCGACGAGATCACCGGCGCCTCGACGTTCCAGATCGTCAAGGAACTCGACGCGGGCCCCGTCTACGGCGTGGTCACCGAGGAGATCCGCCCCGACGACACCAGCGGCACTCTGCTCGACCGGCTCGCGGTCGCGGGCGCGGGCCTGCTCGCCGCCACCCTCGACGGCGTCGAGGACGGCAAGCTGGAGGCCCGTCCCCAGCCCGCCGACGGCGTCAGCATCGCCCCCAAGATCAACGTGACCGACGCCAGGGTCGACTGGTCGGCGCCCGCCATGCGCGTCGACCGGCTCGTCCGCGCCTGCGCGCCCAACCCGGGTGCGTGGAGCGAGTTCCGCGGCCAGCGGCTGAAGCTCGGCCCGGTCAGCCCCGTCCACTCGGCCGACGCGCTCGCCCCCGGCGAGATCGCGGCCACCAAGAACGAGGTGCTGGTCGGCACCGCCACCCACCCCGTGCTGCTGGGCGAGGTCCAGCCACAGGGCAAGCGGCTGATGAGCGCCGGCGAGTGGGCGCGCGGCGTGCGGCCCGACACGAAGGACAGGTTCGTTTGAGCGAGAGCCGGCCCCGCAGGCAGCCGGGCGGCCAGGGCCGCAGGGGCGGGCCCCCGCGGCGACCGCCACGCGACCAGGCGCGCAACGCGGCCTTCGACGTCCTGCGAGCCGTCGACGAGCGCGACGCGTACGCGAACCTGCTCATGCCGAGGCTGCTGCGCGAGCGCGGGCTGCAGGGGCGCGACGCCGCGCTGGCGACCGAGCTGGCGTACGGGGCGCTGCGCGGGCTCGGCACCTACGACGCGGTCATCGAGATGTGCTCCGACCGGTGGCCCGACCCCGACGTGCGCGACGCGCTGCGGCTGGGCGCGCACCAGCTGCTCAGGATGCGGGTCCCGCCGCACGCCGCCGTCGGCACCACGGTCGATCTGGTGCGGCTGCGCATCGGGTCGGGCGCCGCCAAGTTCGCCAACGCCGTCCTGCGTAAGATCGCGTCCCGGACTGTTGACGAGTGGCTGCCGATCGTCGCCCCCGACGCGGCCGACGACCCGTCCGGGCACCTCGCGGTCGTGCACAGCCATCCCCGGTGGATCGTCAGCGCGTTCCGCGACGCCCTCGGCGGCGGCGCCGAGGAGACTGCCGAGCTGCTCGCAGCCGACAACGCGCGCCCGCTGGTGACCCTGGTCGCCCGGCCCGGCCGCAGCACCGTCGAGGAGCTCGCCAAGTCGGGCGCCGACCCCGGCCGCTACTCGCCGTACGCCGCCTACCTGGCGGAGGGCGACCCCGGCCGGATCGCCGCGGTCGCCGAGACCCGCGCCGCCGTCCAGGACGAAGCCAGCCAGCTGGTGGCGCTCGCCCTGACCAGGGTGCCGCTCGACGGACGCGAGGACGAGCTCTGGCTCGACATGTGCGCGGGCCCCGGCGGCAAGGCCGGGCTCCTCGACGCCATCGCCACCTACGGCGACCTCGCCGGCCTCCACGCGGAGTCCAGCGGCGACGCCGGCTCCCGCCGGGAGCCGGATGAGGGGGCTGCCGGGCTTGGTGCGGAGTCGATGGGCGGAGGGCTGGCCTTTCCCGGCGGGGCGCGGCTGCTGGCCGCCGACGTTCAGTACCACCGGGCGCGGCTGGTCTGGCAGACGACCAGAGACGCCGCGGTGATCACCGCCGACGGCCTCGAGCCCGCGTGGCGGCCCGGCGTGTTCGACCGCGTCATGCTCGACGCCCCCTGCACCGGCCTGGGCGCGCTGCGCCGCCGGCCGGAGGCCCGCTGGCGGCGCGACCCGGCGGACGTCGCCGAGCTGGGCAGGCTCCAGCGCCGCCTGCTGGCGACCGCGCTCGACGCCCTGCGCCCCGGCGGGGTCGTCGCGTACGTCACCTGCTCCCCGCACCTGGCGGAGACCCGCGTCGTGGTGGGCGACGTCGTCGGCCGCAGGAACGACGTGGAGCAGCTCGACGCCCGCGCCTACCTGCCGGAGGTCGGCGGCCTGGGAGACGGCCCGCACGCCCAGTTCTGGCCCCACCGCCACGGCACGGACGCGATGTTCCTGGCCCTCCTGCGCAGGCGTCCGTAACGGGGGCGGCGCTGCGGAGGGTGCTAGGGTGTTGATCGTTCGTGTTGGATCGCGGGATGAGAGGGAGGTGAGGTTTGATGACCGCGGTGAAGACCGCTGCCCAGCGCAGCGCCCGGACAATCCTCACGTCCCGGGCCCCGGTCTGACCCACGTCCTCCCCTCGCTCTGAGCCGTCCTGCGGCCGAGTAGGCCGCAAATCGGCTCGTTGACGGTTCATGCGGCAGGGGTGGCGTCCGCGTCTCGCCGGGGTCCCTTCCCGCAAGGTGCATCACGTTGCCAGCACACTTCACGGATCCTTCCGACGCCGGTCTGCCCCGGCACGGACGGACACTCGACGACGCCTTCGTAGAACACCGCGCGGCCGGTCTCGTACGGCCACACCGACCACGTCCTGCGCCCGCAGGCGGACACAGAAACGGACGCGAACGCCGCCATGAACTGGATCACCCGCCCCGAGACCGCCGCCGACGTCGCCCAGATCCGCGAGGTCAACCTCGCCGCCTTCCCCACCTCCCACGAGGCCGAGCTGGTGGAGGCGCTGCGAGCTGACCCGCAGGCGTGGATCCCCGGCCTGTCCTGGGTCGCCCAGGCGCCCGGCGGCGGGATCACCGGGTTCGCGCTGCTCACCCGCTGCCATGTCGGCGACTCCCCGGCGCTCGCCCTGGGCCCGTGCGCCGTCAGCCCCGAGCACCAGCGGCAGGGCGCCGGCTCGGCGGCCATCCACGCCGCCCTGCGGGCCGCCCGCGAGCAGGGTGAGAACCTCGTGCTCGTGCTCGGCCACGCCGAGTACTACCCGCGCTTCGGCTTCACCCGGGCCTCCGGTTACGCCATCCGGCCGCCCTTCGAGGTCGAGGACCAGTACATGATGGCGCTCGCCTTCGATCCCGCCCTCCCGGTACCCGCGGGCACCATCCGCTACGCGGCCGCCTTCGGGGTCTAGCGCCCGGACGGTCCGTGCGGAGGGCACGACGTGACCCCCGCACGGACCGCACCGCTGGGGGCGGCGGTGCGAGCAGGGAGACGTTCAATAGACTCGGGCCATCATGGCCGTACAGATCTCGCCCAGCATCCTCTCCGCCGACTTCGCCAGGCTCGCCGACGAAGCCGCCGCGGTGCCGACCGCCGACTGGCTGCACGTGGACGTCATGGACAACCACTTCGTGCCCAACCTGACCCTCGGGCTGCCCGTCGTCGAGGCGCTGCGCAAGGCGACCTCGATCCCGCTCGACTGCCATCTCATGATCGAGAACCCCGACCGATGGGCACCTCCGTACGCTGAGGCCGGGGCGGGCAGCGTCACGATTCATGCCGAGGCGGCCGGTGCGCCGGTGCGCACGCTGCGCCAGATCCGCTCTCTCGGCGCCAGAGCCGGTCTCGCGTTCAACCCGGCCACCGCCGTCGAGCCGTACGAGGACCTGCTCGGAGAGGTCGACATGCTGCTGCTGATGACGGTCGAGCCGGGCTTCGGCGGCCAGAAGTTCCTGGACCTGGTCCTGCCCAAGATCCGCCGCGCCCGCGACCTCATCGAGCGGCACGGCGGCGAGGTCTGGCTGCAGGTCGACGGCGGCGTCACGGCCGGCACCATCGAGCGCTGCGCGGAGGCGGGCGCCGACGTGTTCGTGGCGGGCAGCGCGGTCTACGGCGCCGGGGACCCGTCGGCCGCCGTCGAGGCGCTACGCGCCCTGGCGACGGCCGCCGCCGGCCCCTCCGGCGGTCGCCACGACCGGCACTGAGCGCCCGGCGGCGGGCGCCGCACGACAGGTCTGGGCGGTGGGTCACCGCCCAGATGTGCGGGGCTCACCGCCACGATCATCGGCCCCGGCAGGCTGACCCGGCCGCGGTCGAGGGTCAGGACTGCAGAGCCGGGTCCAGGACCACGTCGTCGCCGTGGACGCTGGGCGCCTCCGGGAAGTGGCAGGCGGTCAGGTGGCCGTCGTGGTTGCCCGACAGCTGGACGAGCGGCGGCTCCTCGACCGCGCACTTCTCCTGCGCCTTCCAGCAGCGGGTCCGGAAGCGGCAGCCCGACGGCGGGTTGATGGGCGACGGGACGTCCCCCGCCAGGCGGATGCGCTCCCTGGAGGGGGCCTCGAGGTCCGCCTCGGGCACGGCCGACAGGAGCGCGTGCGTGTACGGGTGACGGGGACGCTCGTACAGCGACTCCCTGTCACCGATCTCGACGATCTTCCCCAGGTACATGACCGCGACCCGCTGCGAGAAGTGCCTGACCACCGCGAGGTCGTGCGCGATGAACAGGAACGCGATCCCCAGCTCCCGCTGGAGCTGCTGGAGCAGGTTGATCACCTGGGCCTGGATCGACACGTCCAGCGCGGAGACCGGCTCGTCGGCGACGATCAGCCGGGGCTCCAGCGCGAGCGCCCGCGCCACGCCGATGCGCTGCCGCTGGCCGCCGGAGAACTCGTGCGGGAAGCGGTTGTAGTGCTCGGGGTTGAGCCCGACGATCTCCAGGAGCTCCCTGACGCGGGCCTCCCTGCCGCCGGGCGGGTTGATGTCGTTGATGTCCATCGGGCCGCGGATGATCGAGCCGACCGTGTGCCGGGGGTTCAGCGACGAGTACGGGTCCTGGAAGATCATCTGGATCTGCGGCCTGATGGGCTTCAGCCGGCGGCGGTCGGCGTGGCTGATGTCCTGCCCGGCGTAGCTGATGCGGCCCGCGGTGGGTTCGAGCAGGCGCGCGGCCAGCCGTCCGGTGGTGGACTTGCCGCAGCCGGACTCCCCGACCAGGCCCAGCGTCTCGCCCGCGTGCACGGTCAGATCCACGCCGTCGACCGCGTGCACGGCGCCGACCTGGTGCTTGAACAGGAAGCCGCCCCTGACAGGGAAGTGCTTCACGACGCCGGACAGCTCCAGCAGCTTGTCCGTCACTGCTTCTCCTCACCGGAGCGCGAACGCAGCTCCGTCTTCTGCGCGATGGACAGGTAGCAGGCGTCGCCGTGGCCGCGGTGCGGTGACAGCTCGGGCCGCTCGACGGTGCACACCTGCGCCCCCAGCAGCTCCATGTGGTCGCAGCGCGGGTGGAACGGGCAGCCGCGCGGGACGTTGATCAGGCTGGGCGGGGTGCCGCGCACCGGTTCGAGCGGCAGGTCCACCGGCCGGTGCAGGCTCGGCATCGAGCCGAGCAGCCCCCAGGTGTAGGGGTGGCGCGGTTCGCGCAGCACCTCGCGCATCGTCCCGCGCTCCACGGCCCGGCCCGCGTACATGACCAGGACGTTGTGCGCGGTGTTGGCCACCACGCCCAGGTCGTGGGTGATCAGGATGATCGCGGTGCCGGACTGCTCCTGCAGCTCGCGCAGCAGGTCGAGGATCTGGGCCTGGACGGTGACGTCCAGCGCGGTGGTCGGCTCGTCGGCGATGAGCAGGCCGGGGTCGCAGACCAGGGCCATGGCGATCATCGCGCGCTGCCGCATGCCGCCGGAGAACTGGTGCGGAAACTCGTCGACGCGGACCTTGGGCTGCGGAATGCCGACCCGGTCCAGCATCTCGATGGCCCGGTCCCTGGCGGTCGACTTGGACACGCCCCGGTGCTTGCGGTAGACCTCGGCGATCTGCGCCCCGACCGTGTGGAACGGCGAGAGGGACGTCAGCGGATCCTGGAAGATCATCGCGATCTTGTTGCCGCGCAGCTTCTCCATGGTGGACCTGGACGAGCCCAGCAGTTCCTGGCCGTCGAAGGCGATGCTGCCGGAGATGCGAGAGGTCTCCGGGTTGTGCAGGCCGAGGATGGCCAGGTTCGTCACCGACTTGCCGGAGCCGGACTCGCCCACGATGCCGAGCGTGGTGCCGCGTTCCACCTCGAAGGACAGGCCGTCCACCGCCTTGACGACGCCGTCCTCGGTGTGGAAGTCGACGGTGAGCTCGTTGACTTCTAGGAACATCAGCTCAGCCTCACGCGGGGGTCGATGACGGCGTACAGGGCGTCCACGACGACGTTCAGCAGCACGATCGCGCCCGCGGCGACCAGTACGGTGGCCATCAGCGTGGGCAGGTCGGAGTAGTCGACCGCGCGGACGGACAGGCGCCCGAGGCCTTGGAGGCCGAAGGTGGTCTCGGTGATGATCGCGCCGCCGATGAGCGTGCCGAGGTCCACGCCGAAGATGGTGACGATCGGGGTCAGGGTGCCGCGCAGGGCGAACCGCAGGACCACGCTCCGGCCGGACATGCCCTTGGCCCTGGCCGTGCGGACGTAGTCCTCGCTGAGGTTCTCCACCATCGTGGAGCGGGTCATCCTGGTGTAGTTGGCGGTGAAGATCAACGCCAGCACCAGCCAGGGCAGCAGCAGCCCGTTGAACCAGCCGACCGGGTCTTCGGTGATCGGGACGTACTTGGGCTGCGAGAACAGGTGTATCTGGTAGACGAAGAAGTACATGGTCAGGGTGCCGACGAAGTAGATCTGCACCGAGGCGCCGACCAGCGACGAGACGCTGGCGACCTTGTCGAGCGCCTTGCCCTGCTTCAGGGCGGCGATGACGCCGGTGGCCACGCCGAAGACCAGGAAGATCACGGCGGCGCCGATGGTCAGCGCGACCGTCACGGGCAGCCGGTCCATGATGGTCTCGAACACCGGGGCCCGGTTGACGAACGAGAAGCCGAGGCACGGGGCGGGGCAGTGGCCGAGGCCCTCGTAGTCGCGTCCGATGAAGATGCCCGCGAGCCACGAGGTGAACTGCACCATGAGCGGCTGGTCGATGCCGAGGTTGTGCCTGGCCTGCTCCAGCGTCGCGGGCGGGCAGACCTTGCCGCACGCCAGCCGCGCGGGATCGGCAGGAATCGCGTAGAACAGGAAGAACGTCACCGCCGAGATGATCACCAGGATCACCAGGGCCCCCAGCACGCGGCGGGTGAGGAATCGAAGCACGAGATCTCCAAAAGGATGCTCCGGGCGCCGCTGGGCGCCCGGAGCGGTGCACTACTGCTTCACGAAAATGGTGTTGGGCGAGACGATCCACTGCTGCGGATCGATCTCGGCGCCGCCTACCTTGGAGCCGTGCAGCATCGTGGAGATGGTGTTCTCGGCCACGACCAGCGGCGTGATGGTCTCCTGGATCTTCTTGTCCAGGTCCATCCAGGCCGCGTTGGCCGCGTCGATGTCCGACATCTCGGTGATCTTCTTCATCTCGGCGTTGACCGTCGGGTCGTTCAGGTGCGACATGTTCTGCCCGCCGTCGGAGATCGGGCCGAAGATGACCGGCATGACCGTGGAGCCGGAGGGCCAGTCAGCGCCCCAGCCGCCCCAGTACAGGTCGAACTCGTTCTTGGTCTGGCTGATCGAGTCGTAGTAGGTCTTGCGGTCCAGCGGCTTGGCGACGACCTTGATGCCCGCCTTCTCCAGGGCGTTCTTGATCACCACGGTGACCTGCTCCTGGTTGGGCGTCTGGTTGTAGGCGTAGACGATGGTCGGGTTGGGGGTGCCAGACTCGGCCAGCAGCTGCTTGGCCTTCTCGATGTCACCCTCGGGCTTGGTCGTCTTCTCGAACAGGTCGTAGGTCTTGTAGCCGACCGTGGTGTTCTCGTTCAGGATCGTCGTCGGCAGCGCCGCGGCGGCGGGGCCGCCCACCGTCTGCTGGATCTGCTTGGCCGGCCACGCGTAGTTGATCGCCTGGCGGACCTTCTGGTTCTTCACCCGGTCGAGGTTGAAGTAGTAGTAGTTGCCGTACGGCGACGGGCTGATCATCCGGCGGTCGGCCAGACTCGAGTTGTTCAGCACCTGCTGCAGCCGCTCCGGCGGGATCCTGGCGTAGAAGGTGAACGCCGTCTGGTCGGGCCCGGAGTCGGCCTCGAGCCGGTCGGAGATCTGCAGGGCCTCCTGGCCGAACTCCATCTTCCACACGTCCGGGTACGCGCCGCGGATCGGGTCGCTGGCCGGGTCCCAGTTGGGGTTGCGGGCCAGCTCGATGGACTTGTCCACCACGTGCGACTTGATGAGGTACGGGCCGGAGGAGACGGGCTCCTTGTCGTACTTCTCCTTGGTGTCCTTGGCCTTGGGCACGATGCTGTAGCCCGCCATGGCGAAGGCGTAGTTGGCGTCGGCGTGCGGCGTCTTGAACTTGAAGACGACCGTCTTGTCGTCAGGGGTCTCGATGTTGTCGAGCTCCTTGCCGCCGTACGGGCCGGGGTAGGCCTTCTTGTAGTTCACATCAGTGAGCCACGCCTGCACGTACTGCGGGCCGAACGTGATGAACGGGGCGAACATCCGCTCGATCGTCCACTTGACGTCAGCGGATGTGATCGGGTTGCCGTCCTGCCACTTGACCCCGTCCTTCAGCTTGAAGGTCCAGGTCTTGCCGCCGTCGGAGACCTGGCCGGCGTCCGTCGCCAGGTCGCCCACCAGCTTGTACTCGCCCTTGCCGACGCGCTTGTAACCCGTCAGGCCGCGGTTGATGAGCAGGCCCATGTTGGCCTCGGTGTTGACGTAGACCTGGGCCGGGTCGAGGTGGGCGAAGTCGTCCCGGTCGATCATGGTGACCGTGCCGCCCTTGACCACGCCTTCCGGCGGGATCGCGGGGCCCTTGGAGTCCTCGGCGGTGCCGAGCGAGATCTGCGCCGGCTTGTAGGTCGCGGCCGCGGGGGCGGACGAGGCGCCCGCGCTGGCGGGGGCTCCCGATGGAGCGCCCTGGTTCCCTGCCGCACAGGCGCTGACCAGCGCCAGTGAGGCGGCGGCCAGGAGCGCGGAAGCCGACCGTTTGGGGTATGTCATGGTTCTCCTCTAACGCTTGATCTTGGGGTCGAAGGCGTCGCGGACCGAGTCGCCCAGCAGGTTGAAGGCGACCACGAAGACGAGCAGGGCGACGCCTGGGAAGATCAGATACGTGATGTCGTTCTGGTAGACCTGGGTGGCGCGCAGGAACATCCGGCCCCAGTCGGGCACCTGCTCGCCCATCCCGACTCCCAGGAACGACAGCGCCGCCTCGGAGGTGACCAGCGCGGGCAGCAGCAGCGTCGACTGGATGAGGATCGGCGTCCACAGGTTGGGCAGCAGCTCCTTGAAGACGATCCTGGCCGGCGACGCGCCGGTCACCTTGGCGGCCTCCACGAACTCGCGCTCGCGCATCGACAGCACCTGCCCGCGCAGCAGCCGGGCCAGCCCGGCCCAGCCGAACAGGGTGAGCATGATCGTGAGCGTGACCGCGCGCAGCCACACCGGGGTCTCCTCGTTGGAGGGCACCAGCAGGCTGTCCACGACGGGGGTGAACGCGATGATGAAGATCACCTGCGGGAACGACAGTGTCAGGTCGATCAACCGGCCGACGAAGTAGTCGGTCTTGCCTCCGGCGTACCCGGCGACGATGCCCACCACGATGCCGAGGATCGTGGTGAGGATCGCGGCCACCACGGCGATCAGCAGCGAGGTGCGGATGCCGTAGATGAGCTGCGTGAACACGTCACGGCCGAGGCTGGGCTCGATGCCGAACCAGAACTCCGAGCTGATGCCGCCGTTCGGCTGGATCGGATAGCCGTAGTCGTTCAGCAGCCCCGGAGTGTCCTGCCCGTAAAGGGCATACGGGTCTTTTCCGTACAAAGCGGAAATAACGGGCGCAAGGATGGCGACCAGGAAGAAGAGGATCACGATCACGGCGGAGACGATCCCGGTGCGGTCGCGCCGGAACCTGAGCCACATGAGCTGGCCGGGAGACCGGCCGACGGCGTCCGGACTTTCCGCCACGGACGCCGCGTCGATCGTGGGTGCGGTGGACGTCGGTGTCGTCATCGGGTCGGGGCCCCCAAGGCAATGTGACAGAAAGAGGGTTTTTCAGGCCTCATGGCACATTTACAGAGGTCATCATCCTTAGGCAATGCCTTCGGGGGCTTTCGCGATTTCGTTGTAGAAAGTCGATACGGTCGTGCCTCAACATCCGTTGACCTGCGATGGAGAGGAGTGCCAAGATGCTCCGAGGTGTTGCCTGCTTTATCACGGAATCGCGAAATAAACAGGACATCGTCATGACATGGAGGGGCCGCTGCCGGGGTACTGCCGACATGTGAGGGACGATGGGCTGTTCGGGCCCGGCTCGGTGACCTGGCGGGTGATGGGCGAACCGATCCTGCTGGTAGGCGGCCTCCGCGCCCTGCTGATGCAGGGGCTGCACCCCAGGGCGATGCGCGGGGTGCTGCAGAACTCCGCGCTGATGAACCCGGAAGAGGCGTGGTCGCGCTTCGTGCGTACCACCGAGTTCGTCCGCGTCCGAACCTACGGCACGCGGGCCGAGGTCGAGCGGGCCGGACGCCGGGTCCGCAAGATCCACGCCACGCTGACCGCGCACGACCCCGACACCGGCGAGCGCTACCGCCTCGACGAGCCCGGCGCGCTGCGCTGGGTGCACGTCGGCGAGGTCGACTCCTACCTGTCGGTGGCCCGTCGCGCCGGGGTCCCCCTCTCCGACGAGGAGGCCGACCGGTTCGTGGCCGAGTGGCGCGAGGCCGCCGAGGTGGTCGGGCTGGACCGCGACTCCGTCCCCGGCACCGTCGCCGAGCTGCGCGACTACATCGACGCCGAGCGGCCGGGCCTGCGCTTCGTCCCCGAGGCGGCGCACCCGCTGCGCCTGTCGCTCAACGCGCCGCTGCCACTGCTGCTCACCCCGCTCAGACCGGCGCTGCCGGCCGTGACACTGCTCGCCTTCGCCACGCTGCCGCGCTGGGCCAGGAGGCTCTACGGCCTCCCGGCGACCCCGGTGGGCGACCTGTGGGCCACGGCCACCCTCAGGACCCTCCACACGGGCCTCCACCTGGTGCCCGAGCAGGTGCGCTACAGCCCGGCCGCCCGCCGTGCCCGCCGCCTGTCGGCCGCCTGACATCCGAAGCCGGGGGTGGTCGCGCGCATGATTTGGGGCGTGGCAGACTGATACGTGAACAAGAGCTAGCGTGCTCCGGGGTCGGTGAAAGTCCGAACCGGCGGTGACAGTCCGCGACCCGGCCGATGCCATCGGCCGGTTGACCCGGTGGAATTCCGGGACCGACGGTTAAAGTCCGGATGGGAGGAAGCGCGCGGGCGTCCGGTGTCGAGCCGGATGCCCCCTGTGGTGCGTACTCGCACCGCGGGACCCCCGGGGCCCGCCGTGGCTTGGAGCTACTGGCGAGTAGGAGGCCCCGGGTGGAGTCACCCGACCGCGACCCTGCGCATGACCCAGCGCGTGACCCAGCGCACAT
The DNA here is from genome assembly GCF_040614375.1 of Nonomuraea sp. NPDC005983. Taxonomy (NCBI): domain Bacteria; kingdom Bacillati; phylum Actinomycetota; class Actinomycetes; order Streptosporangiales; family Streptosporangiaceae; genus Nonomuraea; species Nonomuraea sp. NPDC005983. The sequence continues at coordinate 14,628 of NZ_JBEXUP010000102.1, read as the reverse complement.
GGCGCGGGCCGTCGAGCTGGCCGCGCGCGGTCTCGGCAGCACCAGCCCCAACCCGGTCGTCGGCTGCGTCGTCCTCGACGCCGCGGGAGACGTCGCGGGCGAGGGCTTCCACGCCTACGCGGGCGGCCCGCACGCCGAGGTCGTCGCGCTGCGCCAGGCGGGCGAGCGGGCCCGCGGCGGCACCGCCTACGTGACACTCGAACCCTGTGACCACACCGGCCGCACCGGGCCGTGCAGCCGGGCGCTGCTCGACGCGGGCGTGGCCCGGGTGGTCCTCGCCGTCCCCGACCCCAACCCCAAGGCCGCGGGCGGCGCGGCGCGGCTGCGCGCGAACGGGGTCGAGGTGGAGTCGGGGGTGCTCGCCGCCGAGGCCGAGCGGGTCAACGCCGCCTGGTTGACCTTCGCCCGGCTCGGCAGGCCGTACGTGACCTGGAAGTTCGCCGCCACCCTCGACGGCCGCTCGGCCGCCGCCGACGGCACCAGCCAGTGGATCACCTCGCCGGAGGCCAGGGCGGACGTCCACCGGCTGCGCGCCGCCTCCGACGCGATCATCGCGGGCGTCGGCACGGTCCTCGCTGACGACCCCCACCTGACCGCCCGCCCGGTGGCCCCACCGCCCAGCAGCCATGCGGTGAGGCCGCTGGTGCGCGTCGTGGTCGACTCCGGTGGGCGCACCCCGCCCTCGGCCCGCGTCCTCGACGGAGCGGCGCCCACGCTCGTCGCGGTCGCCGACGACGCCGAGACCGCCCTCCACGCCGACCTGCTGCGCGTCCCCCGCCGCGACGGCGGCCTCGACCTGCACGCCCTGCTCAAGGAGCTGGCGCGGCGCGACCTCGTGACGGTCCTCCTGGAGGGCGGCCCCGCGCTGGCGGGCTCGTTCCTTCGGGCGGGCCTCATCGACCGCGTCGTCGCCTACCTCGCCCCGGCGCTGCTGGGCTCCGGCCCCGCCGCCCTCGGCGACGCGGGCGTGCCCACCATCAGCGACACCCACCGGCTGGCCTTCGACGAGATCACCCCCATCGGGCCGGACCTCCGGCTGACCGCCCGGCCCGTACCCCACACCCTCAGGGAGAGCTGAATGTTCACCGGAATCATCGAGGAAAAGGGCGAGGTCATCGCCGTCCGCCCGGTCGGCGACTCGGCCAGGCTGTCCGTACGCGGCAAGGTCGTCACCTCCGACGCGGGGCACGGCGACTCGATCGCGGTCAACGGCGTCTGCCTCACCGTGGTGGACGTCGAGGACGACGTGTTCACCGTGGACGTGATCAAGGAATCGCTCGACCGCAGCTCCCTGGGTGCCCTGGCCGAGGGCTCGGCGGTGAACCTGGAGCGGGCCGTCCGGGCCGACCAGCGGCTCGGCGGCCACATCGTGCAGGGCCACGTCGACGGCACCGCCGTCCTGCTGTCCAGGGAACCCGGCGAGAACTGGGACAACCTGCGCTTCTCCCTCCCCGCCACGCTGAGCCGCTACGTCGCGGAGAAGGGCTCGATCGCCATTGACGGAATCAGCCTCACGGTCACCACGGTTGACGACGAAAGCTTCGGCGTGAGTCTCATCCCGACCACGCTCGAGGTCACCACGATGGGCGAGCGCCAGGTGGGCGACGTCGTCAACATCGAGGTCGACGTGATCGCGAAGTACGTGGAAAGGCTGGTGACCGGGCAGTGAGCTGGGCTGATGCCGGATTCGAAGTGTTCGGCGCGTTCGTACGGTGGACCGACCTGATCGGCAACATCGCCGCGCTGTCCACGGTGCTGCTGGCCATGCGCAAGTCGCTCTGGACGTGGCCGGTGCAGTTCACCGGGGCGGTGCTGCTGTTCATCGCGTCCATCAGCGTCCACATCACCGGGAACGCGCTCAAGCAGGCGCTGTTCGGGGCGCTGGCGATCTACGGCTGGTGGGCCTGGCGGCGCGGTACGCAGGGCGGCGCGCGGCTGGCCGTCCGCCCGGCTACGTTCCGGGAGCGGACCGGCTACATCGCGGCCATGCTGCTGGGTACGGCCCTGGTGGGCGTGCTGTTCTACGCGGCCGACCTGTCGTGGGGCGCGAAGGTGCCGCTGCCCGAGGGCGGGTTCCTGGTGGCCGCCGACGCCTACATCTTCGTCGGCAGCGCCGTCGCCACCTGGGCGCAGGGCCGGGCGCTGGTCGACTTCTGGATCATCTGGGTGGCCGTCGACCTGGTCGGCGTGCCGCTGGCGTTCAGCTCGGGGCTGGTGGTCTCCGGCGCCGTCTACGGAGTGTTCTTCCTGCTCGTCGTGATCGGATTCGTGAAATGGCTGAAGGAATACAGGACAACGCGGGAGACGTCCCCGCAGGTGGCGGTGGCGTCGTGAACCCGATCACGCTCGACCAGGTCGAGCGCGCCATCGGCGACATCCGCGAGGGCAGACCCGTCGTGGTGGTCGACGACGAGAACAGGGAGAACGAGGGCGACATCATCTTCGCCGCCGCCAAGGCCACCCCCGACCTGCTGACCTTCACGATCAGGCACACCAGCGGCGTGATCTGCGTGCCCATGGAGGGCGCGGAGCTCGACCGGCTCGGGCTGCCGCTGATGGTCTTCCAGAACAGGGAGCGGATGCGCACCGCGTACACGATCAGCGTCGACGCCCGCGACGGCGTGTCCACCGGCATCTCCGCCGCCGACCGCGCCAAGACCATCCGCACGCTGGCCGACTCCGCCACGGAACCGTACGAGCTGGTACGTCCGGGGCACATCTTCCCGCTGCGCTACCACGAAGGCGGCGTCCTGGCCAGGCGCGGCCACACCGAGGCGGCCGTCGACCTGGCCAGGCTCGCCGGGCTGAGCCCCGCCGGAGTGCTGGCCGAGGTCGTCAACGACGACGGCACCATGGCCAGGCTGCCCGAGCTGCGCGCCTTCGCCGACGAGCACGACCTGGCGCTCATCTCGATCGAGCAGCTCGTCGACTACCGGCGGCGCACCGAGAGCATGGTCACCAGGGTCGCCGAGACCGCGCTGCCCAACAGGTACGGCATGTGGCGGACCTACGGCTACGCCAGTGCGCTCGACGGCGGCGAGCACATCGCGCTCGTCTACGGCGACCTCGGCGACGGTGAGAACGTCCTGGTCCGCGCCCACTCCGAATGCCTGACCGGCGACGTGTTCGGCTCGCTGCGCTGCGACTGCGGCGTGCAGCTCGACCACGCGATGGCGGCGATCGCCGAGCAGGGCCGCGGCGTCGTGGTCTACCTGCGCGGGCACGAGGGGCGCGGGATCGGCCTGCTCGCCAAACTCAAGGCGTACAGCCTGCAGGACAACGGCAGCGACACCGTCGACGCCAACGTCGAGCTGGGGCTGCCCGTCGACGCGCGGGAGTTCTCCAACGCCGGGCAGATGCTCGCCGACCTCGGCGTGCGGTCGGTGCGGCTGCTCACCAACAACCCGGCCAAGCTCAAGGGCATGGACGGCTACGGCATCAAGGTGCTCGGCCGCGAGCCGATGCCGGTGGCGATGAACCCGCACAACGAGCGGTACCTCAAGGCCAAGCGCGAGCGGCTCGGCCACGACATCTCGGAGGCGTCATGAGCGGGGCGGGACGGCCCCAGGTCGCGGTCGTGGAGGCCGCGGGCCTGACGGTCGGCGTGGTGGCCGCGAGCTGGCACGCCAAGATCACCGATCAACTGGTGGCGCGGGCCCTGCAGGCCTGCGCCGACAGCGGCGCGGAGGCCACCGTGGTGCGGGCGCCGGGGTCGCTGGAGATCCCGGTGATCGCCCAGGCGCTGGCCCGACGCTACGACACGGTGGTGGCGCTCGGCGCGGTCATCAAGGGCGAGACAGCGCACTTCGACTACGTCTGCGACGCGGTGACGGCCGGGCTCACCCGGGTCTCGCTCGACGAGGAGACCCCCGTCGGCAACGGCGTGCTCACCTGCGAGACGCTCGACCAGGCACTCGACCGGGCCGGGCTGCCGGGCAGCAAGGAGGACAAAGGCTATGAGTCGACCATGGCCGCGCTGGAGACCGCCCTCCTGCTGAGGAACCTCACCTGACCTGCGATAGGTTCTTGATCTGTGCCAGAGCCCGTGAAACCGCCACCCTTGCCCGTCACCTGGCGTCCGCGCCGGGGGCGCTTCGTCGCGTACGGCTTCGCCGTGCTGGTCGTGCTGGGCGCCGTCGTGATGGCGGTCTTCATCGCCGACCCGTTCAAGCTGCCGGACCGGATCGGACTGGTGGTGTTCGGCTGCCTGGTGGCGTTCGTCCTGCACCTGCTGGGGCGGGTGCGGGTCGAGGCCGACGAGGAGGGCATCACCGTCGTCAACGCGATCCGCACCTACCGCTACACCTGGCCAGAGGTCCTCGACGTCACCCTGCTCGTCGGCGACCCCTGGCCCAGGATCGACTTCTCCGACGGCCGCACCGTCGGCGCCATGGGCATCCAGGGCTCGGAGAAGGCCCGCGCCCGCCAGGCCACGGCCGAACTCGAGGCCCTCATCCACGAGCGCGGCGAAGCCAGAGACGTCTGACGCGGGCGGCGCGAGACGGCCTCGCGCCACCGGTCAACCCCCGGCTCGGGCTTTCTGCGGGTGCGACGAATCCTTCCGCGCATGCGGTGAATCTTTCTGTAGGTGTGGTGAATATCGCCATCACGCTGGGGCGCGTAGCCTGAAGGCGTGCTGGGGCGGACAATCACGGCAACGGACATCGAGTCGCCGGCGAAGCTCATCGAGCTGCTCGACCGGTACGCCTACCTGGCCGACGAAGGGCTGGCCACGGCGGCCTTCCTGGCCCTGCGGATGGGGCGGCCGCTCTTCCTCGAGGGGGAGGCGGGCGTCGGCAAGACAGAGCTGGCCAAGACGCTCGCCGAACTGCTGGACGCGCCGCTGATCCGGCTGCAGTGCTACGAGGGCCTCGACGCGGCCCAGGCGCTCTACGACTGGGACTTCGCGCGGCAGCTGCTGCACCTGAAGGCCGCCGAGGCGGCCGGGATCACCGACGTCGGCAGGCTCGAAGGGGAGATCTACGACCGCAGGTTCCTCATCGCCAGGCCGCTGCTGAAGGCGATCGAGACGCAGCCCAGCGTGCTGCTCGTGGACGAGATCGACCGGGCCGACGACGAGTTCGAGGCGTTCCTGCTGGAGGTGCTCTCCGACTTCACGATCTCCATCCCCGAGCTGGGCACCGTCAAGGCCGGCACGCCGCCCGTCGTGGTGGTGACGTCCAACAGGACGCGCGAGGTGCACGACGCGCTCAAGCGGCGCTGCCTCTACCACTGGCTGGAGCACCCCGGTTTCGACAGGGAGGTGGCGATCCTGCTGCGCCGCCTGCCCGGCTGCAGCGAGGCGCTGGCCGCGCAGGTCGCCGCGGCGGCCGGGCGGCTGCGGCAGGCCGACCTGGTCAAGCCGCCCGGCGTGGCCGAGACGCTCGACTGGACCGAGGCGCTGCGGACACTGGGCGCCCAGGAGCTCGACCCGGACCGCGCCGCCGCCACGCTGGGCGCGGCGCTGAAATACCGCGAGGACGTCCAGACCGTCCTCGGCAACGGGCTGCTGCGGCATGGCTGAGCCCGCCGCGACCATGACCGGCAGCGTGACCGGCTCCATGACCGGCATCATGACCGGTTTCGCCAGGACGCTCCGCGCGGCCGGTGTCGGCGCCGACCACGAGCGCACCCAGAACCTGCTGCGGGCCCTGCGCCACCTGGACGTGACGAAGCCCGGCGACGTCTACTGGGCCGGGCGGCTCACCCTCTGCGCCACCCCCGACGACCTGCCCCGGTACGACCGGTGCTTCGCCGCGTACTTCGGTGGCGAGAAGGCGGGCCGGCAGCGCGCGGGCACCACGACCGTCACCAGGCACACCGCGGCGGGCGGCGACGGTGAGGAGGGCGACGAGTCGCCGGTCGCGCCCGCCGCGGCCAGCCGCGCGGAGGTCCTGCGGCACCGGGACGTCGCCGGCCTCACCGAGGCCGAGCGGGCCGAGGTGCACCGGATGCTGTCGATGCTGCGCACCGGGCGGGCCCGGCGCAGGTCCCGGCGCTTCGAGAGCGCCCACCGCGGCGCGATGGACCAGCGGCGCACCATCAGGGAGGCGCTGCGCAAGGGCGACGTCGCCAGGCTGCGGCACCGGACGCACACCACCCGGCCGCGCAAGGTCGTGCTCTTCGTGGACGTCAGCGGCTCGATGGCCCCGTACGCCGAGACGCTGCTGCGGTTCGCGCACGCGCTGGTCAGGAGCGAGCCGAGGGCCACCAGGGTGTACGCGGTCGGCACCAGGCTGACCTCGGTCACCGCCGAGCTGCGGCACCGCGACCTGGGCACCGCGCTGAACGAGGTGTCCAGGGCCATCCCCGACTGGAGCGGCGGCACCCGGCTGGGGGAGGAGCTCAGGGAGTTCCTCACCAGGTACAGCGCCAGGGGTGCGATCGCGGTGGTCGCCTCCGACGGCTGGGAGCGGGGCGACCCGGCGCTGCTGGGCACGCAGATGGCCCGGCTGTCCCGGCAGGCGTACCGGGTGATCTGGGTCAACCCGCACAAGGGGTACGAGGACTTCCAGCCGCTCACCGGAGGCATGCGGGCGGCCCTGCCGTACCTGGACGACCTGGTGGCCGGGCACAGCCTGGCCGCGTACGAGGAACTCAGCGAAAGGCTCGCACATGCGTGACGTGCTGCCCGAGATCATGCGCTGGTGGAAGTCGGGGCTCAAGTTCGGACTCGCGACCGTGGTGAGCACGTTCAGCAGCGCGCCCAGGCCGCCGGGCGCGGCTATGGCGGTGCGCGGCGACGAGGTGGTCGGCAGCGTGTCGGGCGGCTGCGTGGAGGGCGCGGTGTTCGAGCTGGCCGCCGAGATCGACACGCCGGTACTGCAGCGGTACGGGGTGAGCGACGACGACGCGTTCGCCGTGGGCCTGACCTGCGGCGGCATCATCGACATCCTCGTCGAGCCCATCTCCATCGAGACATTTCCCGAACTGGGGGATGTCGCGGCGTCCGTCGAGGCGCACGAGCCCGTCGCCGTCGCCACCATCGTCTCCGGCCCCGGCGAGGTCGGCTCACGCCGCGTCATCTGGCCCGGCCGCTCCTCCGGCAGCCTCGGCACGGGCCGGCTCGACGAGGCGGCCGACGACGACGTCCGCGGCATGCTCGCCCAGGGCCTGACCGGCATCAGGCGCTACGGCGGCCACGGCGAGCGGCGGCTGGACGACCTGTCGGTGTTCGTCCAGTCCTTCGCCCCGCCACCCCGGATGCTGGTGTTCGGCGCGATCGACTTCGCCGCCGCCGTGGCGAGGGTCGGCAAGTTCCTCGGCTACCACGTGACCGTCTGCGACGCCCGGCCCGTCTTCGCCACCCACAAGCGCTTCCCCGACGCCGACGAGGTCGTGGTCAAGTGGCCGCACGACTACCTGGCGTCGGTGCAGGTTGATCAGCGCACGGTGATCTGCGTCCTGACCCACGACCCCAAGTTCGACGTCCCGCTGCTGGAGGTGGCGCTGCGCACCGACGCGGGCTACGTCGGCGCGATGGGCTCCCGCCGTACCCACGAGGACCGGCTCGCGCGGCTGCGCGAGGCAGGTGTGACCGACCCCGAGCTGGCCCGCCTGAGATCGCCCATCGGCCTGGACCTGGGCGCGCGCACCCCCGAGGAGACCGCGATCTCGATCGCCGCCGAGCTGATCCAGCTCCGCTGGGGCGGCTCAGGAAGTCCTCTCACACACACCGCCGGCCGTATTCACCACGAGATCCAACACGAGATCCACCACGAGGCGCCGTGAGAGGCGCACGGGCGGCGGGGCTGCTGCTGGCGGCCGGAGGGGGCGCCAGGCTGGGCAGGCCCAAGGCGCTGATCGAGTACGGCGGCGAGCGGCTGGTGGACCGCGGGGTGCGGCTGCTGGAGGAGGGCGGCTGCCATCCGGTCGTGGTGGTGCTCGGCGCGGCGACGGTGCAGGTGCGCGGGGCCGTGACCGTCCGCAACCCGGACTGGGAGTCCGGCATGGGCTCCTCGCTGCGGGCCGGGCTGGCCGCGCTGCCGCCGGACGCGGAGTCGGTGGTGGTCGCCCTGGTGGACCAGCCGTTCGTGCGGCCGGAGGCGGTGCGCGCCCTGATCGCCAGCGGGGCCGAGCTGGCCGTGGCGACCTACGACGGGCGCCGCAGGAACCCCGTGCTGATCGCCCGCCGCCACTTCGCCGAGGTGGCCGAGCTGGCCGTCGGGGACGTGGGCGCCAGGCCCTTCATGCGCGCCCACCCGGACCTGGTCACCGAGGTGCCCTGCCCAGGTGATCCGGACGACATCGACACGCCCGAGGACCTGCGCAGGCTAGAGGCGCAGTGAGGCGACCGCCGCCCGGTGGTCGCTGCCCGTCGCGGGGGCCACGCCCGCCCGGGTGGCCGTCATCCCCTTGAACAGGATGTGGTCGGGACGGGTGATCGGGAAGCGGGACGGCCAGGTGAAGCCGAACCCGTCGCCCGCCTCGGTCTGCGCGTCGGTCAGCGGGGGAGTCAGGCCCTGCATGCCCCGGTCGGTGGTGGCAGTGTTGAGGTCGCCGAGCAGCAGGATGCGGGCGCTCGCGTCGGCGTCGACGAGTCGGCGCGCGTGCGCCAGCGAGGCGTCGCGCGAGGCCGTCATGCCGGGACGCGCCGAGGCCAGGTGCATCACGTACACCGTCACCTTGCCCTTGGGGGTGGACACCACCGCCCGCAGCGCCCGCGGCCAGCCCAGCCCGACGTCGAGCGGCTTGGTCTGGCTGATCGGATAGCGGCTCCACAGGCCGACCGTGCTGACCTGGTAGTGGTACTTGAACATCTTGTTGAGTTCCTTGGCCGCCGGGCCGCCGGGAGTGAGCTCCTGGGCGGCCAGCAGGTCGAGGTTGTCGGCGATGACGCGCACCGCCTCGCCCGAGGCGCTGTTGCGGACGCCCACGTTCACCGTCGCCACGGCCAGGTCGCTGGGGCCGCCGGGCGCGGAGCGCACCAGCGCCGAGCCGAACATCGCCGCCCACACCACCCCCGGCACCAGCGCGGCGACCGTCGCCGCCGTCGATCTGGCGATCACGGCCGCGACAAGCAGCATCGGGACGAGCCAGCCGATCCAGGGCAGGACACTCTCCATGACCGGGGTGAAACCGCCCAGCGCCGGGACGAGCTGGTGCCCCGCCAGAGTCACGGCGACAACGGCGGACACGGCGACGACAACGCGTTTCAGCATCCGGACCAGGCTAGCCGCTCGCAGCCCGACACGCCGACGCGCTAGCCTGTTGGCGTCCCAAACGGAATATCGTTCGGTTCATCGGGAGCCCGGCATGCGCATCGGTATGGCACTCAACTACTCGGGCGGCTTCAAGGAGTCGGTCGCCGAACTGGCCGACTACGAGAAGGCGGGCCTGGACATCGTCTTCGTGGCCGAGGCGTACAGCTTTGACGCGGTCAGCCAGATGGGCTACATCGCCGCCAAGACCGAACGCCTGGAGATCGCCTCGGGCATCCTGCCGATCTACTCGCGGACGCCGACGCTGCTGGCGATGACCGCCGCCGGGATGGACTACGTCTCCGACGGCCGGTTCACGCTGGGCCTGGGCGCCTCCGGGCCGCAGGTGATCGAGGGGTTCCACGGCGTGCCGTACACCGCGCCGCTGGGGCGCACCCGCGAGGTCATCGAGATCTGCCGCAAGGTGTGGCGGCGCGAGCGGCTCAGCCACGCGGGCCGCCACTACACGCTGCCGCTGCCGCCCGACCAGGGCACCGGGCTCGGCAAGCCGCTCAAGCTCATCAACCACCCGGTGCGGCCGCGCATCCCGATCGTGGTGGCGGCCATCGGGCCGAAGAACGTCGAGCTGACCGCCGAGCTGGCCGAGGGCTGGGAGCCGATCTTCTACGTCCCCGAGAAGGCCGCGGACGTGTGGGGACCCTCCCTGGCGGCCGGGAAGGCCCGCCGCGACCCCGAACTGGGCGAGCTGGACGTCATCGCGCAGGCGCCGCTGGCGATCGGCGACGACGTGTCCGGGCTGCTGGAGTTCGGACGCCCGGCGGCGGCGCTGTACATCGGCGGTATGGGCGCCAAGGGCAGGAACTTCTACAACGACCTGGCCAGGCGGTACGGCTACGAGAAGGAGGCCGAGCGCATCCAGGACCTCTACCTCGACGGGAAGAAGGAGGAGGCCGCCGCGCTGGTGCCGGCCGAGCTACTGGAGCGGATGTCGCTGATCGGCAGCGAGGGGTTCGTGCGCGATCGGATCCAGGCGATGCGCGAGTCCGGGGTGACCACGCTGAACGTCACGCCGCTCGGCGCGACCCACGAGGACCGGGTCAGGCTGCTGGAGAAGGTCAGGGAGCTGGCCTCTTGAAAGTGACATAGATCACATCTTTTTACGGGAATACCCCCCGGTTTGCGGGGTGTTGGCAAGGCTCGTGAGGTTTTACCCAACGATCGTGTGGCTCGTTGAGCGGCTGCACATCGATCTGTGCCGGTTGCACGGTTCTCTCTGTCGCTGACCACCGTCCCCCCACCGCCAACTCCTCACCCCGCATGCCGTGGCTTCGGCGTGCCTTACTTCCGGAGCTTCCTCCCGTGAAGAGATTCACCTTCTCCCTGCAGTTGCTGCTGGGCCTCGTCCTCGGCGTCGCGCTCGGCTTCGTCGCCAAGATCTGGGACGTCACCTGGCTCGCCGACACGCTGACCCAGGTCGGCAAGATCTTCGTCCAGTTGCTCAAGCTGGCCGTGCCGCCGCTGGTGTTCACGGCCGTCCTCGTCAGCGTCGCCAACCTGCGCAACGTCAACGGCGCTGCCAGGCTCGCCACCAAGACCCTGCTCTGGTTCCTCGCGACCGCGTTCATCGCCGTGGCCTTCGCCATCGGCCTGGGCCTGATCATCAACCCCGGCCAGGGCGTCACGCTCGACACCTCCGCCGCCAAGCCGGTCGACACCGAGGGCGCCGGAACCTGGCTGGACTTCCTGACCGGCATCCTGCCGACCAACATCGTCACGTCCTTCACCGAGGTCAACGTCCTGCAGATCGTGTTCCTCGGGATCGTCCTCGGCGCGGCGGCCCTGGCGGTCGGCGAGAAGGCCGAACCGTTCCTCAACCTCAGCCGCTCCGTCCTCGAACTGGTGCAGAAGGCCCTGTGGTGGGTCATCCGCCTGGCCCCCATCGGCACCGCGGGGCTGATCGGCAAGGCCGTCTCCACCTACGGGTGGGATCTGCTGGCCCCGCTCGCCAAGTTCAGCGTCGGTGTCTACGTCGGCTGCTTCATCGTCCTGCTGGCCGTCTACCCGACGCTGCTCGCCGTCTTCGGCAAGGTCAACCCCGTCACCTTCTTCCGCAACGCCTGGCCCGCCATCGAGCTGGCGTTCGTCTCGCGCTCCTCGGTCGGCACCCTGCCGCTGACGCAGCGGGTCACGATCGAGCGCAACGGCGTCGACCGCGACTACGCCTCCTTCGCCGTGCCGTTCGGCGCGACCACCAAGATGGACGGCTGCGCCTCCGTCTACCCGGCGCTGGCGGCCATCTTCGTCGCCCAGGTCTTCAACGTCCCCCTGAGCGTGGGCGACTACCTGCTGATCGCCTTCGTCTCCGTGGTGGGCTCGGCCGCGACGGCGGGCCTCACCGGGGCGATCGTCATGCTCACCCTGACGCTGAGCACCCTGGGCCTGCCCCTGGAGGGCGTCGGCCTCCTCCTGGCCATCGACCCCATCCTCGACATGATCAGGACCGCTACCAACGTCGCCGGCCAGATGGTCGTCCCGGTGCTGGTGGCGCGCTCGGAGGGCCGTCTCGACGAGGCCGTCTTCAACGCTCCGCCGCAGCCGCTGGACGACGCGCCGTCCGGCCAGGCGCTGCGCGCGCCGGAACCGGCCACGGCCTGACGCACGCGAAAGGAGGGCGGGAAGCTGCCGGCTTCCCGCCCTCCGTGCTGTCCGGAGGTGTCCGACGCCGACCGTACGGCCCTACGCCCGCGAGATGTTCCAGCCTTAGTGGACGGGGAGGGTGCGGTTGATCTGCGATTCGGTGCCGGGTTCGACGATCACGAACTGTCCCATCATGCCGAGATCCTCGTGTCGGAGGATGTGGCAGTGATACATGTACGGCGCAGCCGGATCAGTGAACCGGCCGAACTGCACCGCCAGCCGTACCAGGCTCTTGGCAGGGACATAGACGGTGTCCTTGTAGCCGGTGGCGTAGGCGGGCGGCGGCTCGCCGCCGACGTCCAGGATCTGGAAGGCCACCTCGTGGATGTGGAAGTTGTGGTTGTAGACGTTGTTCTCGATCTCCCAGATCTCCACAGCACCCGCAGGTACCACCTCATCGATGCGCCCGATGTCCATCTCCTTGCTGTTGATGGCGTCATGACCGTTGAGGGTGAAACGCCGCACGGTGGCGCCCTGCGGAGGGGTGATCGGGGTCAGTGGGGCCAGGCGGGACGGTACGGCGGGGGAGGGCTTCAAGCGCGGGGCGGCGATGATCTTGAGCAGGTCGAAGTCACCGGAGCCGATGTCGACGCCGTTGTCTGCGCTGCGCAGCACCACCTGCTCGCCGGCGGCGAAGGTGACGACGATCTCCGCGCGCTCACCGGGGGTGAGTGCGAGTTGCTCGACCTCGACCGGAGCGTGGAGCAGACCGCCGTCGGTGCCGATGACCTGGAAGCGGCGCTTGTCGGCGAAGGCGAGAGTGTACATGCGGGCGTTGGAGCCCGTTGAGCAGCCGGAAGCGGACCCGCTCGGTGGTGACGTTCAGGTGGGGGTTGTAGGTGCCGTTGATCAGGATGTGGTCGCCCAGGATGCCGAAGGTGCCCTTGTGCGGGTCGCCGTCGAAGGAGCCGTCCGGGGCGAACTTCTTGTCCTGCACGATGAGCGGGATGTCGTCGACGCCATAGTCGGACGGCAGGTCCTGGGTGCGGTCGTCGTCGATGATGAACATCCCGGCCAGGCACGGTAAACGTGCTGGGCGGTGTTCCCGTGGGGGTGCGGGTGGTACCAGGCGGTGGTCGCGGGCTGGTCGATGGTCCAGTGCGGCGTCCAGACGGCGCCGGGCTGGATGGTCTGGTGGGGGCCGCCGTCCATCTTGGCCGGTAGACGCATGCCGTGCCAGTGCACGGTGGTGGCCTCGCCCAACTGGTTGCGAACGGTCATGTGGATCTCCTCGCTGCGGGCGGCGCGCAGCGTGGGCCCGAGAAAGTCTCCGTTGAACCCCCACGTGGGGGTCTGCTTGCCGGGCAGGATCCGGCTCTGGCCGGCTTGCAGGGTCAGCGTGAAGCGGCGCGTGCCGTCCTTGGCCCGCTCGGGGCGCAGCAGTGGCGGCACGTGCAGGGGGTTGGCGAAGTCGAGCTTGGGTGATGCCGGGGCGTCGCCGGTGCCCGTGCCGCACGCCGCGGCGAGGCCGGACAGGGCGGCAAGGGAAAGGAAGGCGCGCCGGTTCACTCCCGACGGCGTCAATGATTCGGGCATCACAACAATTCCTCTTGGTGCCGGACACGGAGTTCTGAAGGATCTCGCTGACGGCACGCTGACGCGTGCCTGAACCGTCGATCTTGAGGGTGGCTCATGTTAGGGCGCCCACCTGGAGTTTCGCCCGTTCCGGGGTGGTTACCCCTGCACACGCGCCCACGTGGTGCGGGAGCGGTCCCGCGGCGAACGCGGCCGCCGCCGGCACCCTGTCCTGCTATGTGGGAATCAGCATTTCCCCATCCCACCACGTCCCCCACCCCTGCCGATCACCCTCGGGTACGGCTCGCGCGTACATCGAAGGATGTAGGGGTGGCGCCGGAACGCCCCGAGTGTCCGCCTGTCGAGGAGGGCGACGTACTCTGCTCCTGCGCTGGATCTTGGTACTGAACGCCGTGATCTGGTGGCACCCGCCGTTCATGTAGCAGACCCGCGTCGGCGCCCATCGGTTGAGTGAAGCGGGACGGGTGGGGTGATTGTGGGCCTAAGGTTGTCGGAAAGTGCCGTCTTTCTGGAGATATTGGCGGGGATATGTCCGACGCGACGCCGTCGCTGGTCGCCGGCCGGTACCGGCTTGATGAGCTCATCGGCAGCGGGCCGATGGGGGAGGTGTGGCGCGGCTACGACACGCGGGCCGACTGGACCGTGGCCGTGCAGGTGCTCGGCGCCAAGGTCGCCGGCGGGGCCACGCGCGAGGTGCTCAGACAGCACGCCCAGGCCGTGGCCAAGGTGATCCACCCGAACGTGGCCATGGTGCTGGACGTCGGCGACCACGAGGGCGCGCCGTACCTCGTCATGGAGTTCCTCACCGGGCTGAGCCTGGGCGAGGAGGTCGCGGCCCGCGGGCCGCTGAAGGTCGTCGAGGCGTGCGACCTCGTGGGGCAGGCCGCCGCCGGGCTCGACGCGGCCCACCGGGCCGGCGTGGTGCACGGGCAGATCGGCCCCGACAGCTTCCGCCGCGCCGGGAGCGGGGTGCTGAAGATCGTCGGATTCGGGCTGGCAGGCCGGCCCGGGAGCGACGTCCGCTACCAGGCGCCCGAGCAGGCCGACGGGGGCGGCGGGCAGGCCGCCGACCTGTACGCGCTGGGATGCGTCCTGTACGAGGTGCTCTGCGGACGGCCGCCCTTCGTGGGGACGGACGAGGAGGTCCGCGAGCAGCAGGCACAGGCCGAGCCCGCGCCGCCCAGCCGGCACCAGGCCGGCGTGCCCGGCGAACTGGACCGGCTGGTCCTCGCCC
>NZ_JBEXUP010000101.1:0-32557 GCF_040614375.1 Nonomuraea sp. NPDC005983 | reverse complement strand
CCCACGGGTCGGGCACCTCGTCCGGGGCGGCCTGCGGGCCGTCCGCCGTGCGGCGCGCGGCCCGCGACGCCCTGACCCGCAGCACGCCGTACGCTCCGCTGAGGCCGAGGAAGACACCGAGCCCGAACGCCAGCGCCGCCGCCATCGCGCGGTCGGTGTAGGACGCCTCCGGCTCCGACTGCGGCACCACGTCCGTGATCCCGACGAAGGTGTTGGCGGGGGCGCGCAGGTTGCGCTGGCGCCAGTCCAGCTCGGCGGCGAGCCGCTCGCGGGTCCGGTGCACGACCGCGGTGGCCAGGGCGGGCGAGGTGCTCTCGGCCTCCACGTAGACGAAGGGGCCGTTCATGCCGATGAGCTGCGGCTGCGTGCTGCCGTCGTTGACGGTCAGCTTGGTGGGCCCGTTCTTGGGCGCGCCGACCTCGGTGCGCACCTCTTCCACGGTGAACGTCAGCACCAGGGTCGCCACGGCCGTGCGCAGGCCCTCGGTCTGCAGCAGCAGCGGGTTGGTGCCGCCCCTGGGCTCCAGCGGGTTGGTGTTGGTGATGCCGCCGTTGACGGGTGGCGCGAGCATCAGGATGTTGCTCGACACGTACCTGGACGGAACGATCAGGAACGCCGCCAGGGCGAGCACCGCGGCGACCACGACGACAGGGGGACCCACAGCTCTTCGGCGGAGAAGGCCGAAGAGCGCCTTCCAGAATTTCACGAGTCAGCATCCCCCTCTGTAAGCGCCTCAGCGCCTACGCCCTGACATATGTACATCGTTGTGCCATCTCTGCTGTTACGTCCCTCGCCCGGATGTCCGGGCGAGGGAGCCTGCCGGGGTCAGCCGGCCTTGGCCAGCGCCTCCTTCTCGTACTGCAGGGCGAGCTCCTCGGGCATGCCGCGCAGGTCCGAGCCGCGCCTGAAGTCGCGCAGCGTGGTGCCGCGGCAGGTGGCGTCCACGTTGGGGGCGCCGTTGCGGGCCGTCACGTCGTCGAGGTGCACGGTCCTGAAGTCGATGCTGAAACGGGTCGTGCCCGAGGTGTTCGGCACCGTGGAGTGCAGCTGAGCGCCGGAGAACAGCATGATCCCGCCGGGCTCGGGCACGACCCGGATCTGCGCGTGCAGGTCCAGCTCCTCCTCGGGCTTCGGCTGCTCCCTGGTGTCGTTGTGGACGTGCAGCGCGGCCTGGGGGCGGTCGACGGCCGTCCAGACGGCGTAGTCGTAGCGCCCGCTGCCGTTGGCCACCGGCCTGTCGAAGTACTGCGGGTGCAGCGCGAAGACGTTCTCCGGCACCACGTCGTACACCGGGATCCACCAGTTGACCTGGCAGAACGGCGCGGCGTACCAGCAGTCCCTGTGCGCGTGGTAGGCGTAGGAGATGCCGGAGTCGAGGTAGTGGTCGGAGGTGGACGTGCGTAACCTCGGCACGTCGAAGTAGGTCTTCTCCAGATCCATTCCCATGCTCCGCATCACCTCGGGCAGCAACCTCTCGCACTCGGGGTGATGGATGAACCTCGGTTTGAGCTCGGCGAGGAGCGCGGCGAACGCCTCGACGGGCAGCTCGTGCTGGGCCGTCCGCGGGTCGAGGTCGCCGAACGCCTCCGCGACCAGCTCCCGGGCGAACGCGACGAGCTCCCCGGACGCGGCCGTCGCCGGGTAGACGAACACCTCGCCCCGGAACAGCAGCTCGCGGCGCGCGTCGTCGTCAACGGAGCTGTTGCTGAAGACGGTGGTCATGTGGTGCCTTTCCCTTGCTTCCTCCCCCGAGATCCCTCACGACCGCCCTGTGACGATCGCGGACGCAAGCCGGGTGAGCTTGCGCCCGCCCCGCCTGACGACCAGCCGCTGCCGCGCGACGTACGACCTGAGGACGGCGGCGCGGGCCCGGCGCCGCTGGTCGGAGGTGAGGCCGGCCTCGTCGACGGCGCGCAGCAGCTCCCTGCTGAGCAGGATGTTCGCGAAGTAGCCGCGCCACGCGGGGAGCTGGAAGCGCCTGCTCATCCGGGTGGGCCGGGCCTTCAACCAGTTGCGGTGCGACAGCACCTCGTTGACGTGCGCCCACGGCCCCGCCAGCGCGTACCGGGCGGCGGCCAGCTCGTCCTCGCGGACCAGGACGGGCCGCGGGATCGCCGCGCCCACGCTGCGCCGCTGCATGCCGTACAGCGGGTCGATCACGTCGTAGCTCTCGGTGAGCAGCCTCAGCATCTCGGCGAACCGCTCGGCCGGGTCGTCGGAGCCGAGCGCGGCGCCCTCGTACCTGGCGGTGTGGGTCCTGCCCTCGCTGGTGTAGGACGTCTGGGCGGTGACCAGCACCAGCCGCTCGTCGGCCGCGAACGCGCGCAGCGAGCGGGAGACGCAGTTCGGCGCGATCCAGTCGTCGTCGCCGATCCACCGGAAGAACTCGCCCCTGCTCATCCGCATGGCCTGGGTGAAGTTCGCGACGGCTCCGACGTTCTGCGGCTGGCGGTGGTAGACGATGCGGGGGTCGGTGGCCGCGAAGTCGCGGCACAGCTGCTCGGTGCCGTCGGTGGACGCGTTGTCCGAGATCACCAGTTCGAGGTGGGGGTGATCCTGGCCGAGGACGGACAGGATGGTCCGTTCGAGCCGGTCGGCGCCGTTGTAGGTCGGCAGTCCGATGGTGACCAGGGCGTCCGAGGTAGTCATCGTGGTTCCTTCGACAGCGACGGGACCAGCCTTCTGAGCTGGGTGACGGGCACGGCGGCCAGGATGTAGACGAGCAGCGCGCCACCACCGGCGACGCAGAGGCGCGGCAGCGGGTCGCCCGCCCCGAGCAGCCTGTCGAGCAGCGCGGCCACGCCGGCGGCCAGCAGGCCCGCGCCCAGCGGGCGGACCAGCTCGGGCAGCGTCCCGCGCAGGTCCACCCCGGCCCTGCGCAGGAAGAACGCCGCCAGCGGCAGCATCACGAGCAGCGAGACGGCGGCCTGGCCGATGGCGGCGCCCCTGATGCCGTCGAGGTGCGCGCCGAGGATCAGGGCCGGAACCAGCGCGACACCGAAACCGAGGTTCATCCAGACCGTGGAGCCCGTCGCGCCCTGGGAGGTGAGCGCGTCGTAGGCGAGGGCGGCCAGCATCCGCACCACCATGACGATCGCCAGCCAGCGCAGCACGCCCGCCGACTGCCCCCACTTGTCGCCGTACAGGAACGAGATCAGCGGGTGGGCGAGCACGCCCATCACGACCGCGAGCGGCAGCACGGCGGTCACCAGCAGCGGGACGGCCTTGCGCACCCCCGCGGAGAGCGCCTCGGGCCGCTCCTCCGCCAGCCGGGAGAAGCCGGGGATGGCGACGTTGCGGACGGCGTTGCCGACCAGCCCCGGCACCCAGCTGGAGACGTTGAAGGCGAGCAGGAAGTAGCCCAGCCAGGACGCGCCCATGACGTTGCCGACCACGATGTACCCGGCGTTCTGCAGCAGGCTCTCCAGCCCGACCCCGGCCGCGGACGGGATGCCGAACGCGATGAGGCTGCGCGCGGTCGGCGCGTCGAACCCGACCCTGATCGGCATCCGGGCGGCGAACAGCACGATCACCCCGGTGACCACGGCCGCGGCGACCTGCCCCCAGGCGAAGCTGTACGCCCCCGCCCCTTCGGCGGCCAGGGTGACGGCCACGCCCGCGTTCACCACGAACCCGGCGGCGACCGCCTTGGTGAGGACGTCCTGCTGGAACCTGCGCAGCAGCATGGCGCTGCGGATCGCGGTGAACCCCTCCACCAGGATCACCGCGGTCAGCAGCCGCACCACGGGCGTGGCGGCCTCGGACCCGGCCAGCTGCGAGAACGCCGGGGCGCCCACCCAGAACAGCCCGTACATCGCCATGGCCGTCACGAACGACACCAGCGTCGCGGTGGGTGTCACGTCCTCCACCCGGCCGCGCCACTGCACGACCGCGGCCATGATGCCCACGTCCTTGACGGACATCACGAACATGGTCGCGGCGAGCGCGACGGCGTAGAGGCCGAAGTCCTCGGGAGCGAGCAGGCGGGCGAGCACCAGCCCCATGGCGAACGAGCCGACCCTGGTCACCAGGTTGCCGAACAGCCCCCATCGCAGGCCCCGCCCGGCCAGCTTGCCGATCGAGCCGGCGGTGTCGCCCTGAACTCGCTCCATGATCGCCCTTTACGACTCGTTGATCCGCTCGAGCCAGATCTCCCGCCAGAACGGAACGAACTCGCGCGGGCAGTTGACGCTGTACACGCCACCGCAGACGACCTCCTCCAGGGCGATGCACGGGTTCTTCATCCGCAGCATCTCGCCGGTGCGCTCGTCCAGGCAGCGTTCGACCCTGGCCACCACTCGCGCGGTCCTGCCGCAGTGGCGGGCCATCTCCTCCTCGAAGCCCAGGCCCCGGTTGAGCCGGTCCTGGTTGAGCGTGCGCAGGATCTCCGCCTTGGGTTTGATCCGCACCAGCTCGCCCGGCTGCAGGTCGAGCGTGCCGGTCGGGGTGCTGCCCGCGGCCCCTCCGGGGACCCAGCCCCAGGCCAGGCCGCCCCTGATCCACAGCCATCGGGGCAGCAGCCGCTTGGAGATCTTCTGGTAGCGGTTGAACGCGGCGAAGAACAGCCCGCGCAGGGTGACCAGCACGCCCGTGTTGCCGGTGCGGACGTCGGCGACGTACTGCCTGACGTCCTTCAGCGGCAGGCACGTCGGCGCGGCCCGGTGCAGCTCGGTGGCCTGGCAGGAGAAGCGCTCCGCCCCTTCGGGGCCCGGGGCCTTCCTGCTGTTGATCTCCAGCAGAGGCAGCAGTCGCGGGTCGCGCGCGGGCTCGCGGTGCGACGTGTCCGGCTCGACCTTCCTGACCCAGGCCTCCTTGAAATAGAGCGAGCAGGCGGTCTGGCAGCCGCCGTGGCCCTGCCCGTCACAGCGGGCGCCGGTCAGGTGCACGGCCCGCTCCATGCGCCGCATCCGGCCGTGCCCGATCGTGTCGCAGACCTTGTGCGCCACCTTGTGGACGGTCATCCGCTGCCCGCAGAACCTCGCCATCTCCGGCATGAACGGCAGGCTGTCCAGTTCGCCCTTCTCGTCGAGGGTGGCCAGGATCTCGGCCTCGCTGAGCACTTCCACGAGATCGCCGACTCGCAGGTTCGTCATGCTCGCTCCTTCAGGAGTCCCGCACCGGTGAGCGCGTCCGCGGCCTCGGCCACGACCGCGAAGGGCATGCCCGATCTGTCGGCGATCTCGAGCAGGGAGTGCTCTCCGTCGGAAAGGTTCAACACCCACAACATCGCCATCTGGGCCTGTTTCGTGTCACTCCTTCCGCCGAGCGAGCCGTAGAGGCCGCGCCGGCCCAGCTGCGGCTCGCCGTACGGGCTCAGGTTGACGTAGCTCCGGTCGCCCTCCAGCACCCTGGTGACCTGCCAGAGCGTCTCCAGGGTGTCGGCCAGCGCCTCGGGCGAGACGAAGCCGGGGTTGTCGGCCGAGGTGTGGTACTCGGGGTAGCCCGCGTACGGGGTCCTGGTCAGGCTGCCGACCGGCAGGTCGAACCCCGGCGAGCAGAACTGCCGCTCGTCGTAGCCGTACGGGGAGAAGTCGAGGACCGTGTGCGGCCGGCCCCTGAGCACGTGCGTGACGGCGCGGTCGATCGCGGCGTCGCCACGCCTGCTGCGCTTGTAGGTGAGCGTGCCGGGGTCGCCCGCGCAGGCCAGGGTGAGCCCGTGCCTGATCCTGCCGGTGTCGTTGCGGGCCAGCCAGGTGATCGCGCCGATCGTGCCCGGCGCGAACAGGAACCGGTAGGTGTAGTACGGGTCGGCGAGCCGTCCTGCCAGCGCCACGGCCACGGCGACGCCGGCGAGGTTGTCGTTGGCGAGCGACGGATGGCAGACGTGGCAGGAGATCAGCACCTCGTCCTCGACCTGGCCGGGCAGCACGTGCTCGGCGTAGGTGAGGTGGCCGTCCTCCAGCGTCGAGTCGATGAGCACCTCGTAGGGGCCCTCGTCCATGGCGTCGAGAGTGTGCCGGCTGAGGCAGAAGCCCCACGTCTCGGCGTAGTAGCTGGTGCGGTACGGCACCAGATCCGGCTGGTCCGGCAGCGTGTGCAGGTGCGGGCGCAGCTCCTCCAGCGTGAACACGCCGGAGACCGGCACGCTGTAGCCGAGCACGTGCAGGTTGGACGCGCGGAAGTCGACCACCCGGCGGCCCGAGGCGTCCTTGACGTAGGCGTCGCGGACGTTCCACTCCCTCGGCACGTTCCAATCCAGGACCTGCGTCCCGGTGGGCACCTCCGAGACCGTCAGCGGCAGGTGCTCGCCGACGAGCTCCAGCGTCCGCCGCACGCCGTCGCCCGTGATGCTGCGGCAGATGGGGTAGAGCCGCTCGATCAGGGCGTGCATCTCCGGCCCCGTCATGGCGCCCGTCATGGGCGCAGCGTCTCGTCGAGGGAGCCGACCGCGCGACGGTCGGACAGCCGGGCCAGGCGGGTGAACATCCGGTCGAAGTCGTGCCTGCTCAGGCTGTACGTCCGGTACGCCCGGACGAGCTCGTTCGCGCCGTCCTTGACCGTCCAGCGGGCGGTGAAGCCGGGCAGCGCGGCCCGGACCCTGGAGAAGTCCACCCGGTAGGAGCGCGGGTCGGCGCCGGTCTCACCGGTGATGCGCAGGACGGAGCCCGGCACCGCCTCCACCACCTGGGCGGCGATCTCGGCCACCGTCACGTTGTTCTCCTCGGTGCCGATGTTGAAGGCCTGGTTGTGCACGGCCTCGCGCGGGGCGGCGAGCGCCTGGGCGAACGCCGCGGCGATGTCCTGCGCGTGCACCAGCGGGCGCCACGGCGTGCCGTCGGAGAGCACCCGCACCTCGCCCGCCAGGAAGGCGTGCCCGACCAGGTTGTTCAGCACGATGTCGGCGCGCAGCCTGGGCGAGAAGCCGAAGGCCGTCGCGTTGCGCATGAACACCGGCGTGAAGTCGTCGTCGGCCAGCGCGGCCACGTCGTCCTCGACCCGCACCTTCGACTCGGCGTACGGGGTGACGGGGCGCAACGGCGCGTCCTCGCCGACCAGGTCGTCGCCGCCGGAGGCGCCGTAGACGGAGCAGGTGGAGGCGTACAGGAACCTGCGCACCCCGGCGTCACGGGCCACCCTGGCCAGCCGGACGGACGCGTGGTGGTTGATGTCGTAGGTCAGCTCCGGCGCGAGCGACCCGAGCGGGTCGTTCGACAGCGCGGCCAGGTGCACCACCGCGTCGAAGCCCGCCAGCAGCTCCGGGGGGACGTCCCGCAGGTCCACGGCGTGCGTCGGCGGATCGGCCGGGCGGGGGCCCAGCACGCAGTCGGCGAACAGGCCCGAGTCGAGGCCGCGCACCTCGTGCCCGGCTCCCGCCAGCACGGGGGCCATCACCGTGCCCAGGTAGCCCTGGTGTCCCGTCAGAAGTACCCGCATGTCAGCCTCCGGCCAGGTCTACGGTCAACTTGTCCGCGTGGAACGCCTCCGCGTAGCGGGCGCCGCACTCGATGCCCCGGATGCGGGCCAGGCCGAGGAAGGCCTCCCTGTCGTACCAGGGGCGGTGCCGCTGCGAGGGGTAGTGCTGCTGCAGGAGCGTCACCTTCGTCTCGGCCAGCTCGGGTGTGATCGGCTGGTAGACCGAGGGGCGGCCGAGGTCGCCGTCCCACTTGACGATCTCGTAGCCGAGCGCGAGGTGGCCGCGGAAGGCGGTGGGCACGAGCCTGGCCAGGCCGCGGTGGTCCTGGTGGGCGTCGCCCTTCCAGGGGGCGAGGATCAGGTCGGGCTCGGTCTGCGCCCGCAGGTCCTCCAGCGCGTTCTTGGCCTCTTCCCAGTGGGCGGGGAGGCGGCCGTCCGGGATCTTGAGGACGGTGAGCCTGAGGTCGGCGCCCGGGCAGAACGCCGCGAGGGCGGCGCGTTCCTCCTGCTCCCGGTCGGTGCCGCCGCCGGAGAGCACCAGCGCGTCGACCCTGACACCCGGCCTGGCCAGGCAGATGGCCGTCAGCGTGGCGCCCGCCCCGATCGCGATGTCGTCGCAGTGCGCGCCGAGCGCCACGACGCGGTCGCACCCCGAAGGCCGCAGGCCGGTCATGCTTCCCACAGCGCCCACGGGCGCTCCCCTCGCGCCCAGGCCCGGTCCAGCTCCAGCCGCTGGTTCACGGTGTCGCTCGGCCGCCAGTAGCCGCGGTGCGGGTAGGCGACCAGCCGCCCGCGCTTGGCCAGCTCGGCGCAGCCGTCGGCCACCAGGTCGCCGTTCTCCGGGATGTGCTCGAAGATCTCCGGCGTGAGGACGAAGAAGCCGCCGTTCACCCAGAGCGGCATATCGGCGACCGGCGTGATGCCGCCCACCAGCCCGCGCTCGCCGAGCTCGATGACGTGGAAGGTGTTGGTCGGCGGGACCACCATCATCGACGCGCCCGCCCCGCTGGCGCTGAACCGTTCCACGATGTCGTGCAGCGGCGCGTCGGTGAGCACGTCGGCGTAGTTGGCGAGGAACATCTCCTCACCGTCGAGGTGCTCGCGGACCCTGCGCAGCCGCTCCCCGATCGGCGAGTCCACGCCGGTGTCGGCCAGGGTGATCGTCCAGTCGGAGATGTCCGCCGACAGCAGCCGCACCTGGCCGCCGGACAACACGAAGTCGTTGGAGACGGTCTCCTGGTAGGTCAGGAAGAAGTCCTTGATGTGCTGGGCCCCGTAGCCGAGGCAGAGCACGAACTCCTTGTGCCCGAAGTGCGCGTAGTACCGCATCACATGCCAGACCAGCGGCCGGGGGCCGACGAGCTGCATCGGCTTGGGCATGTCGCCGCCCGGCAGGTCGCTGCGCATCCGGGAGCCCCGCCCACCGCAGAACAGGACGACCTTCACGAGACCACCACCAGCCTCGGAATGGGGAAGACCAGCCGGCCGCCCCACTCCCGGACGAAGGACAGCTGCTCGACCAGCTCCGACCGCAGGTTCCAGGGCAGCACGAGCACGTAGTCGGGCCGGTCTCGGGCGATCGTCTCGGGCGGCAGGATCGGGATCCGCGTGCCGGGCGTGAACCTGCCGTGCTTGTACGGGTTGCGGTCCACCGTGTACGGCAGCAGGTCGGTCCGGATGCCGCAGTGGTTGAGCAGCGTGTTGCCCTTGCCCGGCGCCCCGTACCCGGCGACGGTCCTGCCCTCCTCGGCCGCGTCGATGAGGAACCTGAGCAGGTCGCGGCGGACCTTCGCGACCCGCGCCGCGAAGTCGGCGTAGCCCGACAGGTCGTGCAGCCCGGCGGCCTTCTCCAGCGCGAGGACGTCCGTGACCCGGTGCGACGGCTCGCCGCGCGGCCTGGCCAGCAGCCTGATGGAGCCGCCGTGCGTCGGCAGCAGCTCCACGTCCACCAGGGTCAGGCCACCGCTGGCCAGCGCCCGCTGGGCGGAGGCGACCGTGTAGTACTGGAAGTGCTCGTGGTAGATCGTGTCGTACTGGTTCAGCTCCATCAGCGTGAGCAGGTGCTGCACCTCGATGGAGACCAGCCCGTCGTCGGCCACCAGGGCGCGCAGGCCCTCGGTGAAGCCCACCACGTCCGGGATGTGCGCGTAGACGTTGTTGGCCACGACCACGTCCGCCGGGCCGTGCTCCTGCCTGATGCGCCGCCCCAGCTCGGGCGTCAGGAACTCGGTGACGGTCGGCACCCCCCGCTCGACGGCCGCGCGGCCCACGTTGGCCGACGGCTCGATGCCGAGGCACCTGACACCCCGCTCGACCACGTGCTGGAGCAGGTAGCCGTCGTTGCTGGCCACCTCCACCACGAACGCGCCGGGCTTGAGCGTGAGGCCCGCGACGAACACGCGGGCGTGCTCCACCCACGACGTCGAGTAGGAGGAGAAGTAGGCGTACTCGGTGAACGTGTCCTCGGGCGTGATCAGCGGCGGGAGCTGCGCCAGCCAGCAGCTCGTGCACACCCGCAGGTGCAACGGGTAGGTCTGCTCGGGCTGGTCGAGCTGCTCCGCGGTGAGGAACAGCTCGCACGGGGGCGTGGCCCCGAGGTCGACGACCCCGGCGAGGTCGGCCGACCCGCACAACCGGCACGTTGTCATAGGTACGCTCCAAACACGGCGGTAATTCGTGGTTTCAGCGGTGCCTGTTACAGGTACTTTTCGGCTCATGAAAGCGCTCGGCGTCGAGGACGCCTGGACCTTCACCCCCCGCGTCCACGCCGATTCCCGGGGGTCGTTCCTGGAGGCGTTCCGCGCCGCGGACCTGCCCCGGGCCTTCGACCTGGCGCAGGTGAACTGCTCCGTTTCGCGCCGCGGCGTGCTGCGCGGCCTGCACTTCGCCGACGTGCCTCCCGGGCAGGCGAAGTACCTCATGTGCGTGTCCGGCAGCATCCTGGACGTGGTCGTGGACCTGCGGGTGGGCTCGCCCGGCTTCGGCCGCGTCGCCACCGCCGTCCTGGACGACCAGAGCCGGCGTGCGATGTACGTGGCCGAAGGGCTCGGGCACGCCTTCCTCACGCTGAGCGAGCAGGCCACGGTCGTCTACCTGTGCTCGCAGGGCTACAACCCGGCGGCCGAGCACGGCATCGACCCGCTCGACCCCGCCCTCGGCATCGACTGGCCGCTCACCGGGCCGCCGCTGCTGTCGGGCAAGGACGCCGCCGCGCCCACCCTGGCCGAGGCGCTGGAGGCGGGGCTGCTGCCCTCGTACGACAGGTGCCGCGAGTTCTACGCGGGGCTGCACTGACGGCTCCTCAGCAGCACCGGCCAGGCGGCGTGCAACGCCTCCCGCCAGTCGCGGATCGGCGCGCACCTCGTGCTCGCCATGACGCTGCTCGCCGGACGTGACACGCGGCTCGGATAGGCCGTGCTCGGCACCGGCCGCACCCGGTCGGGGTCGGCGCCGAGCAGCGCGAAGACCTCCCTGGCCAGGCCGTACCAGGTGGTGCGGCCCGAACTGACGCTGTGGTAGACCCCGGGAGGCAGGTCCGACTGGGCCAAGCGCACCACGAAGTCGGCCACGTCGGCGCTCCACGTGGGCTGGCCGTGCTGGTCGTCCACCACGTCCACGGTGTCCCGCTCGGCCGACAGGCGGATCATCGTCTTCACGAAGTTGTGCCCCTGCGCGCCGTATAACCAGGCGGTGCGCACCACGTGGCCGCCGTGGGCGAGCGCCGCCCGCTCCCCCGCCAGCTTGGTGCGCCCGTACGCGTTCAGCGGCGCGGTCGGCGCGTCCTCCCGGTACGGCCGGCGGGCCCGGCCGTCGAAGACGTAGTCGGTCGACAGCTGGATCAGCCGGGCGCCCACCCGCGAGCACGCCTCGGCCAGCACCCCGACCGCGTCGCCGTTGACCGCCAGCGCCTCCCGCTCGTGGCTCTCAGCGTCCTCCACCGCCGTCCAGGCCGCGCAGTTGACCACGACGCGCGGCCGGTAGGCGCAGACGAAGTCGCGGACCCCGCGCGAATCGCACAGGTCCAGCTCGGCGCGGCCGAGCGCGAGCACCGGCTCGCCGGTGACGGCCAGCCGGTCGAGCACGTCGGAGGCGAGCATCCCGCCGCCACCGGTCACGAGCCATCTCATCGGTTCACCCACCAGTCCCTGTTGCCCGCGTACCACCGGACGGTGTCCTTCAGCCCCTGCTCGAACGGGACCTGCGGGCGGTAGCCGAGCGCGCGGAGCTTGGAGTCGTCGAGCGAGTAGCGGCGGTCGTGCCCCTTGCGGTCCCTGACCTGCTCGACCAGGTCCCAGCCCTTGCCGCAGGCGTCCAGCAGGCGGGCGGTCAGCTCCCTGTTGGTCAGCTCCGCCGTGCCGGCGATGTGGTAGATCTCGCCAGGCTCGCCCGCCTCGGCCACCAGGCGGATGCCCGCGCAGTGGTCGCTGACGTGCACCCAGTCGCGCACGTTCCCTCCGTCGCCGTACAACGGCACCTTCCTGCCGCGCAGCAGGTTCGTGATGAACAACGGCATGACCTTCTCGGGGTACTGCCGGGGGCCGTAGTTGTTGCCGCACCGGGTGATCGACACGTTCAGGCCGTGCGTGACCGCGTACGCGAGGGTGATCAGGTCGCCGCCCGCCTTGGCCGCCGCGTAGGGAGAGCGCGGCTGGAGCGGCGCCGACTCGTCCCACGAGCCGATGTCGATCGACCCGTACACCTCGTCGGTCGACACCTGCACCACGCGGGGAACTCCCGCCTCGAGACAGGCCTGCATCAGCGCCTGGGTGCCCAGCACGTTGGTGCGGACGAAGTCAGCGGCGCCGTCGATCGACCGGTCCACGTGCGACTCGGCGGCGAAGTTGACCACCAGGTCGTGGCCGGGCACCACCTGGGCGAGCAGCTCCGCGTCACAGATGTCGCCGTGGACGAACCGGTGCGGCACCGCTTCGAGGTTGGCGCGGTCGCCCGCGTAGGTCAGCTTGTCGACGACGGTCACGTCCGCGTCTTCCAGAGCGCGCACGAAGTGGGAGCCGATGAATCCCGCGCCCCCCGTCACCAGGATCTTGGTCATGGACTGATCTGCACCTTGCTGTGATCGCCCAGGATCAGGCGGTGGGCTCGTGGGGTGTCGGGTGCCGGGGTGACCTCGACGTCGTGGCCGATCAGGGACGCCTCGATCCGGCGTACCCCCTCGATCGAGGCTCTGGGCAGCAGGATCGAGTACTCGATCTCGCTGCGCTCGACCACGCAACCGGCGGCTATCGAGGTGAAGGGGCCGATGTAGGCGTCGGTGACACGGGCCCCCGGGCCGACGATCGCCGGCCCGATGATGCGGGAGCGCTCGACCACCGCCCCGGGCTCGACGACGACCCTGCCGATCAGCTCGCTGGCCGCGTCCACCCGGCCGTGGACGCCCGGTTCGAGCGACTCCAGCACCAGCCGGTTGACCTCCAGCATGTCGGCGACGTTGCCGGTGTCCTTCCAGTAGCCGGTGATCACCGTGGACTCGACCTGGTGTCCCTTGTCGATCAGCCACTGGATGGCGTCGGTGATCTCCAGCTCGCCCCGCCAGGACGGCTTGAGCTCGGCGACCGCGTCGTGCACGGCCGGCGTGAACAGGTAGACGCCGACGAGCGCCAGGTCGCTCTTGGGTTCGCGCGGCTTCTCCTCCAGCCCGATCACCCGGCCGTCCGGGTCCAGCTCGGCCACGCCGAACTGCCGGGGGTCGCCGACCTCGGTGAGCATGATCCGGGCCGCGGGCCGCTCGCGGGCGAAGCCCGCCACGACGTCCTCGATGCCGCCGACGATGAAGTTGTCGCCCAGGTACATGACGAAGTCGTCGTCGCCGAGGTAGTCCCTGGCGATCAGCACGGCGTGCGCCAGCCCGAGCGGCCTGTCCTGGCGCAGGTAGGTCACCTGCAGCCCGAACGCCGACCCGTCGCCGACGGCGGCCTCGATCTCGGCGTGCGTGTCGCCCACGACGATGCCCAGCTCCGTGACGCCGGTGGCGGCGATCGCCTCCAGCCCGTAGAAGAGCACCGGTTTGTTCGCGACGGGGACGAGCTGCTTCGCCGAGGTGTGGGTGATCGGCCGGAGCCGTGTGCCCGCCCCTCCGGCGAGCACGAGAGCTTTCACCGCTAGTAGGCCCCTTCTCCGTGGGTGACGACCGACCAGGTCTTCCAGAGGATCTGCAGGTCGAGGATGAGCGACCAGTTCTCCACGTACCGCAGGTCCAGGCGGACCGACTCCTCCCAGGTCAGGTCGGAACGGCCGCTGACCTGCCAGAGCCCGGTCATGCCCGGCTTGACGACCAGGCGCCTGCGGACGTCCTCGCCGTACTTGGCGACCTCCTCCGGAAGCGGCGGGCGCGGCCCGACGAGCGACATCTCGCCGCGGATGACGTTGAACAGCTGAGGCAGCTCGTCGAGGGAGTATCGGCGCAGGAAGGCGCCCACGCGGGTGATCCTTGGATCGTTCCGGATCTTGAACAGCACGCCGTCGAACTCGTTCGCGTCGAGCAGCGCGCTCTTGAGCTTCTCCGCGTCGGCCACCATGGTCCGGAACTTCACGACCCGGAACTCCTTGCCGTGCCTGCCGACCCGTGTCTGGTAGAACAGCGCGGGGCCGGGGCTGGTCAGCCGGATCGCCAGGAAGATCCCCAGCAGCGGCACGGCCAGCAGGAACACCGCCGCGACCGCCACCACCCGGTCGAACACGGTCTTCACGACCCGCTTGGCCCCCTCGAACTCGGGGTGCTCCACGTGCAGGAGCGGCATGCCGGCCACGGGTCTGATGCTGATGCGCGGGCCCGCCACGTCCATGAGGGCGGGGGCGACGAACAGGTCGGTGCCGGCGCTCTCCAGGCTCCAGGCGAGCCTGCGCAGCGTGAGACCGTCCAGTTCCGGGCAGGCGAGCACCGCGACGGCGTCCGCGCCGACCTCGGCCACCGCCTCCGCGACGTCGCTGAACGAGCCGAGCACTGGCAGCCCGTCGAGGTCCGCGGTCATGTTGTTGTGCGGCAGGCACGCGCCGACGACCTGCATCCCGTGATGCGGCTGGCGGCGGAACTGCACCACCAGGTCGAGAATCGCCTCACGGTGGCCGACCGCGATGACATGGCGCAGGTATTCGCCCACGGCCCGCCTGCGATGCAGGCGTTTACGCATCCGGAAGCGGAAATAGAGCGTGGAAAGCAGCGCCAGCGGCAGCATCGCCATCACGAAACTCCGCGCCACCGCGGTCTGCGTGGCATAAGCGCCGATGGCGACGGCGGCCATCAAGCCGACGCCGCCGTTGAAGACCGCCTTGAACTCCTCCGTTCCCTCGCCGTGGGCGCGTTGCCGGTAAGCGCCGCTCATCGTGAGCGCGACCGGCCACGCGAGGATCAGGCCGCATCCGAGAAGCAACTCGACCGACGGAATGTACACGCCGTACAAGTGACGGATGCCCAGCACGCAGGCGCACGCGGCCAGCGCGCACGCCGTGTCGCCACCCCGCAGGAGCCGTAAGTACGCCCGCGTCCAGATGCTCGACGCATGGCGAGGTACGGCCTTGAGGAGCACGACAGCGGACTCCCCAGTCCCCAGCCTCATACCACCACCCTGATAACTGTGTGCACCGCGTTAACGTGACGTTCCTTGAACCTCATGGGTTGACAAGTCCCCATGCACAATCAAGGGCGGCGGCCCCCACTAAAGAGTAAAGATCAATTCCGTAGCGGGGAATAACGTCAAATGTCCACAATCGGACGAGGAGAACGTCGTTTCAGGGGTTGACGGAACGGTCCACAAGTGCAGCGGTCCTGAACCGGGATTGTGAGGTTTAGGGCGCTATTTCAGCAGGTTGCCGGATTATGACGCCGCTAGTCGTACTCCAGATCCGGCAATGCGGACGGCGGGTCAGGGCTCCGCCACACGACCACAACCCCGTCACCGGACGACTCCGCGGCAAGGGTCAGCCGTTCCAGGTCGAAATCCGGCAGATACCGCAGCCGTGCGAGGAAGGTGGAGTCCGTGGCCGAGCGCGGCACCACGCAGCCCTCGCCGTCGCGATCGAGCAGGATGAACAGGACATCCGCCTCGGACTCGGTCGCGACACGGACTTCGACCACGTCCTCCCACGCGAGGGCCTCGACGCTCCCGTCAGCGTAGTGGCGGGTGACGCCCTCCTCCGTGACGTACACGTAGGAGTCCGGCATCGGGTTGCCGTGCATGGCCGCGATTCTTGCGAGTTCTGGGGTTGTCCCGCAAGAGCCTGCGCCCAGCTGAGCGTCTCGCACCTCCCGAAGCGTGGCTCAGGCGTGCGTCTCGTCGCCCCAGGCGTGGCTCAGGTGCGCGGCCACGGCCGCCCTCGCCGCCTCGACGGGGCCGCCGGAGATGGCGTCCAGCAACTGGCGGTGCTCCCGCACCAGCACCTCGCGCTCGGTGTAGACGTCACGCAGCCGCACCAGGCCGAGCCGGGTCTCGGCGGCCAGCACGCCGTAGAGCCGCTCCAGCCGCGGGCTGCCCACGGCCTCGATCAACGCCTGGTGCAGGGCCATGTGCTCGGCCACCGACTCCGCCCACGGGGCGTCGGAGGGCAGCGCGGCCATCCGGGCCAGCGCGGCGTCCGCCTCCGGCACCCGCCGCCCCGCCACGGCCTGCGCCATCAGGTCCTCCAGCGGCCTGCGGACGTACATCAGGTCGTCCAGGTCCGAGATCGTCACCTCGGGGACATGCGCGCTGCGGTTGCGCTCGCGCCTGAGCAGCCCCTCGTGGACCAGCACGGCCAGCGCCTCGCGCACCGTCGGCCTGGCCACGCCGTACGCGGCGGCGATCTCCTGCTCGGGCAGCGAGGTGCCCGGCGCGATCTCACCGGAGAGCACCCGGCTGCGCAACGCGTCGGCGAGCGCGGCCACGGCGGAGACCGATCTGAGCGGCATCGTCACGGCTGCGACTCTAGTCGCCTTTCCGGGACGGCCACCGCCACCAGGCTGATCGCGAGCATGACGAGGCCCGCGACCGAGATCGGGGGCAGCCGCTCCCCGAGCACCACCAGGCCGAGCAGCGCGGCGACCGCCGGTTCCGCCAGGGCGAGTGTCGCGGCCGTCGCCACCGGGGTGGTGCGCAGGCCCCTGCCGTACAGGAGATACGACAGGGCGGTGCAGCCGAGGCCGAGGTAGAGCGCCGCGAGCAGGCCGCGCGGCTCGGCCAGCCAGCCCGCGCCGCTCCACAGCAGGACCGGCAGCATGACGACGGCGGCGCCGCCGAACATCAGGCCCATCACCGCGTTCGAGGGCGCGCCGCCGCCGATCGCGCGGGCGGCCGTGACCGCGTAGAACGCGTACAGCAGGCCGCCGAGCAGAGCGAACAGCACGCCCGAGACCGCGTGGCCGCCTGCCTGCGCGCCGCCGCCGACGATCAGGGCCGCGCAGCCGGAGATCGCCGCCGTGGTGGCCAGCGCCCACCGGGCGCTCGGCCGCTCCTTGTGGAGCAGCCAGGAGAGCAGCCCGGTGAAGACCGGGCCGCTGCCGATGGCGACGACCGTGCCGATCGCGACGCCGGTGCGGGAGACGGCGGCGAAGAAGCAGAGCTGGTACGCGGCGACCGCGGCGGCGGCCAGCAGCAGGCCCGGGGTGAGGACCCGCCTGATGCCCGCCCGGGCGAGCAGCCCGAGCGCCGCCCCGCCGATGACCAGCCTGGCGGCGGCCAGGGCGATCGGGTCGGCGGAGACGAGCAGGCCCGCGGTGCCGGCCGTGCCCCACAGCACGGACGCGCCCACGACGGACAGAGGACCGTTCTTCATGCCTCGATTGTCTGACAACTAGACAATTTCGTCCAGTAGCTGGTCGAGGAGGCGGCCCGCGGGCTGCGCCAGCTCGGCCGCGTGCTCGTCGAGCACGACCAGGGCGGCGCGGATGTCGTGGGTGCTCTTGGCGGGTAATCGGAGGAGGTCCTCGCCCTCGACGGCCGCCGCGCCCTCCACATGGAAGGCGCCGCTCCTGGCGACGATCGAGACCGCGAACGTCGCCTCGCGACCGTCGGGGAGGGTGAAGGTGGTGCCGGTACGCGCCCCGGCGGGCGGGATGAGATAGGTGAAGGGGGCGCTTCTCACGAAGGGATGGTGCAACCCGGAGAGCAGCTCCGCCGCCCGGCTCAGCGCCGCCAACAGGCCGGCCGCGGCCAGACTCTCGCTGTCCACACTCCGAGCCTAGATCACCCCACCCCCCACCGCACCACCCAACCGGCCCCGCGGGTCAGTCGGTGGCCAGGCGGGCGTGGCGTTCCACGTCGTAGCGGATGCCGTCGTAGCAGAGCTTGCCGCGCTCGATGCCCTCCGGGCGGAAGCCGGCCTTGGTCGCCACCCGGCACGAGGCGGGGTTGTTGGTGCGGTGGCCGAGCTCCAGGCGGTAGAGGCCGCGCTCGCGGAAGGCCCAGGCCGCCAGCTC
This sequence comes from Nonomuraea sp. NPDC005983, assembly GCF_040614375.1. NCBI lineage: Bacteria > Bacillati > Actinomycetota > Actinomycetes > Streptosporangiales > Streptosporangiaceae > Nonomuraea > Nonomuraea sp. NPDC005983. The sequence continues at coordinate 14,796 of NZ_JBEXUP010000101.1, read as the reverse complement.
GGACGTCGCCGCCGCAGCCACGCCTCGCCCCCTGGCCTCTTCGACGGTCCAGTAGGAGACCCAGCCGTTGTCGTGGCTGTCGATGCCGGTGACGGCGACGTTCCCGACGACCTGGCCGTCGAGGGTGACGGCGAACGCGTGGCCGACGCCCTCCCAGGCGGCGATCCAGCCGACGGCGTCCTGGACGGACAGGATCGGCCACGGGGACTGCCTTCGCATGTCAGCCGCCTGGAAGGCGCGGAACACCACCGGGGCGTCGTCTTCGCGCCATTCGCGCAGCTTGATGTCCATAGCGGTCACGCTGCCCGAGATTAGCGTGCCGTCACTGTGCGATTTTTCCGCCTATTTCGTGCGTCGCCTCGAAGGCCTCCACCAGCGACTTCGGCGCCGTCAGGCACCACGCCTCGGCCATCAGCTCGAACAGCTCGTCGGCGTCGATGCGGTCGAGGTGGACGACGACCCAGCCGAACTGGCCCGCGGTGAACTGCACCTCGAACACGTCGGGACGCTCGGCGACCAGCGCGATCTGCTCCTGCAGCGTCGCCTTGAGCCCGACGGTCTCGGTCTCCTCCCACAGGTAGCCGAACCCCTTGCCCCGCACCTTGAAGCCGACCCACTCGCCGGCCTCGCTCGCGCGCACCTCGGGCAGCTCGTCGAGCAGCTTGAGGAACTCATCCACGCTCACACCCATGTGCCCCTGTGTACCAGAACGTCCCGACGCTTTGAGCAGACGCTTAAATCGGGCTACCATTTGAGCGACCGCTCAAAAGGAGGGTTCGCGTGGCCCGTCACCTCTACGTCGAGACGTCCATCCGCGCCGACCTCGACACGCTGTGGCTGCACACCCAGGACCCGGCCCTGCACCAGCGCTGGGACCTGCGCTTCTGGCGCATCCGCTACCTCCCGCGGGCCGATGGCGAGCCGCAGCGGTTCCGCTACTCGACGCTCGGCGTCAGCGGGGTGGGCGTCAGCATGGGCGAGCGCCACCGGCCCGACGGCACCTGCACGTCCGCGCTGCGGTTCGGCTCCCGGCACCCCCTCTCGCCGATCCGCTCCGGCTCGGGCTACTGGCGTTACGTCCCGGTACGCGGAGGTCTGCGGTTCCTGACCGTGTACGGATACCGGCCGCACGTGCTGCCCGGCTGGTTGATGTGGTGGGCGACGGCCTGGTCCTTCGACCGGCTCCGGCTGTGGCTGGAGACCGGGAGGACGCCCGAGCGGTCGCTGCTCCAGGCCCTCGCCGAACTGGCCGCCAGGGCCCTCGCCGTGGCCCTCACTGTGGCCCTCACTGTGGCCCTCACTGTGGCGGTCGCGTCGACTCCCGTCGTTCCCGGCCCGGTCACCGTGGCGGTCACTGTGGCGGTCACCGTCGTCGCGATCGTCCTGCCGCCGCTGCCCGGCACCCCGGCCGCCCGCCGCTGCCTGCGCCGTCCCCCCACCCAGGAGGAACCATGCCCTCGATCTTCCAGCTCGCGCTCGGCGACGCCTTCGACCGCCTCCACCCCCAGCTCCAACGGCGCTTCGGCGTCGGGCTCGACTCCGGCGAGGCGTGCGTCGGACGCGGAGTGATGGACCGGGTCTGGAACGCGGGCCCGATCGTCCGGCCGTTCCTCGCACTCGGCCGCCGCAGGAACGTGCTGGTCGCCCAGTCCGGACGCGACATCCCGTTCGTCATCGAGAACTACCCGTACCTCGACTCGTACGGCCGCGAGACCGTCACCTTCGTCCGCACCTTCCCACGCGGGCGCTTCGACGCGACGATGGTCCTCAACCCGGCGACCGGCCAGGTGATCGACTATCTCGGCACCCACCAGCACCTCGTCACCACGCTCGACCTGTCGGTGGACGACCGGGGCGGCCTCGTCATCCGCTCGGGCCGCCAGCGCCTGCTCGAAGGCCCGCTCGCCCTGCCCATCCCGGCGTGCGCGACCGGCGCCGCCACTGTCACCGAGCACTTCGACGACCGGTCAGGACGTTTCACGATCGCGGTCACCGTCTCCAACCCCTTGCTCGGCCGGATCTTCGGCTACTGGGGCAGCTTCACCGTCTCGTACGTCGAGGCGGCCTCCGTTCCCGCTACCGTGAAGCCGAGGCGCGAGAGCGCCCGCTGCTGACCCCCGGGAGACACATGGTGGCCGACACGAGATCCAAGCTGCTCGACGCGGCGCTGCGGACGCTCGGCACGCAGGGCATCGCCGGGGTCTCGGCCAGGTCGATCGCCGCGGCGGCGGGGGTCAACCAGGCGCTGGTGTTCTACCACTTCGGCAGCGTCGACCAGCTCCTGTCCGAGGCGTGTGAGCAGGGCGCCCGGCAGCGGGTGGCCGCCTACCGCGAGCGCTTCGCGGCGGTCGGCACCCTGCGCGAGCTGCTCGACCTGGCCCGCGAGCTGCACGAGGAGGAGCGGGCGCTGGGCCACGTCGCCGCGCTGGCCCAGCTGCTGGCGGGCAGCCAGTCCGACGCCAAGCTGGCCCCCGCCACGGCCGACGGGCTCAACCTGTGGATCGTGGAGCTGGAGCGGACCCTCACCCGGGTGCTCGCCGAGACCCCGCTGGCCGAGTTCGTCGACATCGGCGGCCTGGCCAGGGCGACCGCCGCCGCCTTCGTCGGCCTGGAGCTCTACGAGGGGGTCGACCGGGAGGGGGCCGGGCAGGCGCTCGACTCCCTGGAGCAGCTCGCCGTCCTGGTCACGGCGCTGGAGGACATGGGCCCCGTGGTGCGCAGGGCGGTGCGAGGGCGGCTGCGCAGGACTACTACACGTAGTAACGGACCTCGATGACGTTGCCGTCGGGGTCGGGGAAGTAGATCACCTCGCGGGCGATGCCCTGGGCCCCGAACGAGTCGGCGCCCGTCCCGGTGATCTCCACTCCGTGCCTGTCCAGGCGCGCCTTGAGCGCCTCGAAGTCCGCGTGGCCGACCGCCAGGCAGTAGTGGTTCACCGGATGGCCGGCGCTGCCCTTCACCCCGGTGCCCTCGTCGATCCGGGGCGCCCACTCCTGGGGCATCAGGTCGATGATCGTCTCCCCTGCGACGCGTACGCTGGGGAAGGCCGCCTCACCGTTCCTGAACTCCTCGGCCCGCACTCCCGGCAGGCCGACGACCTGCTCGTAGAAGTCGAGCGCCCGCAGCTGATCGGAGACCCAGCAGACGAGATGGTCCAGACGCGCGTCCAAGAAGACCTCCGGTAGTCGGGCACTGCTCGGCCCTGTCCAATATCCGTTGCACATCCGCCGCTGTCCACCTGTCGGTCTCAGGCGGAGTCGTTCATCGTTGTGGGAAAGGAGTGGTTCTGGATGAAGTTCCTGTTGATGATCTGTCCGGACGAGTCCACCAAGGTTAGCCCGGAGGAGGCCTCGGCCCACGGCTGGGTCGCGGAGATGGACGGGCGCGGCGTCCGCCTGCAGGGGCACGCGCTGCGTCCGGCCGCCGAGGGCCGGGCCGTGCGGGTGCGCGACGGAGAGGTCCTCGTCGGCGACGGCCCGTTCACCGAGGCGAAGGAGCAGGTCGGCGGCGTCGACATCATCGAGTGCGCGACGCTGGAGGAGGCGGTCGAGGTGGCCGCCAGGCATCCGGTGGCGCGGTTCGGTTCGGTCGAGGTACGTGAGTTCGACGAAGTCACCGGCGCGACGACGGAGGTGGAGGTGCGGGTGCCGCTGCCGCCGTCCGAGGTGTGGGACCTCGTCACCGACCTCTCGCGGCTCGGCGAGTGGAGCCCGGAGTGCACGCATGCGTCCTGGTTGGAGCCGGACGCCGAGCCGCGCGCGGGCGCCAGGTTCCAGGCGAGCAACCGCTACCCCAACGGCTTCGTCGCGGACGTGACCTGCGTGGTGACCCGCGCGGACCGGCCGCACGGCTTCTCCTGGGAGGTGCTCGACGACGCCGGCGTCCCCGGCTCGCTGTGGAGCTACGACCTGCGGCCGGGCTCCGAGCCGGGGCAGACGCTGCTGCGTCACACGTTCGTCCACGGCCCCGGCGACACCGGCCTGCGGGTGGCTGCACGCAGGAGCGGCGCCGACGCCTCCGCCGTCATCGACGGCCGGCTGACCGCCCTGCGCGCCAACATGACGGCGACGATCAGAGCGATGACGGGATCGCCCGATTAAGGGATGATGCCCGCATGGCGGACACCAAGGTGTTGGCGCGCATGCCGCGGATCGTCGGCGTCGCGGACTTCGTCCTGCTGCTGCTTCCGCCCGCTGGGGGCTGGTTCGCCTCACCGGCGGAGCAGTGACGGGTAGTCCTTGAGGGTGATGTTGGTGGCGTAGCCGTCGGTCATCCGCATCATCAGTTTGAAGACGAGGCTGGACCGGAACATCCAGTTCCGCATCCTGATCCGGCTCTGGGTGGCGGGCGCGAGGAAGAAGCCCGCGTTGCCCTTCTCGGAGATCTTGGCGTAACCGCGGAAGCCCTCCTCGTAGCGCCGGAAGGCGACCAGGTGGTCGCCTCCGGCCAGCGCCAGCTCCCCGGCCAGGACGTACGCGCCCACCAGGGCCAGGCCGGAGCCGAACCCGGCCAGCGTGTTGGCGTAGGCGGCGTCGCCGAGCAGCACCACGCGGCCCTTGGCGTAGCGGTCGATGGTGACCCGGCTGATCGAGTCGAGGTAGAAGTCGTCCGTCTGCCGGACCGCGTCCAGGATGTCGGGCGTCCGCCAGCCCATCCCGGCGTAGGCGTCGAGCACGACCCGCTTCATCTCCTCGGTGTCGTAGCGGTCGTAATCGAGCCGCGGCGAGGCGAAGACGAAGAAGGCGTCGGCCTTGGGGCCACCGGCGGCGACCATCCTGCCGGGCTCGTTGTAGATCTTCGGGGCGGCTCCGAACCGGTCCGGCACCTCGGCCAGGGCGTAGTAGTGGCCGAGGAAGTCGACGTAGTCGGCCTCAGGGCCGAACGCCAGGCGGCGGACGTTGGAGTGGATCCCGTCGGCGCCCACGACCAGGTCGAAGGTGCGCGGGGCGCCCCGCTCGAACGTGACGTGCACGCCGCTCTCGGTCTCGGTGAGCGAGGTGATCGAGTCGCCGAAGACGTACTCGCACCCGGCGGCGACGCTCTTCTCATACAGCAGCTGCGCCAGGTCACCGCGCTGGATCTCGATCTCGCCGCCGCTGAACTCGCCGGGCATCACCGCCAGCCTGCGGCCGTTCGCGTCGACGAACTCCTGGTCTCGCCCGCCTGTTTGGAGCCGCAGGATGTCGTCCATGACGCCCATCCGCTGCAGGACGGTCTTGTGGATCTCGCCCTTGAAGTCGACGGCCTGGCCGCCCTTGCGCAGGGCGGGCGCCTTCTCGACGACGGTCACACGGTAGCCGTAGCGGGCCAGCCAGCAGGCGAGGGCGGGGCCACCGATGCTCGCCCCGGAGATGAGGACGTTGGTGTTCTTCATGTCCACCACGTTCGTCCGGAGCGCTGACAAGCCGGAGACAGTCGGCTGACAGTCAGGCGCGGGCTGTCAGCACCGTCCGATGGGCCTCAGGGCAGGGCTGTCAGCGCTTCCTCGCGGCTCAGTGCGGCGCCCCTGGCGAAGTGGGCGGCGAAGGCGTCCGCGCCGGCGCGTTCCGTGGCGCCGGCGGCGATCCTGGCGACGTCGCGGTCGCCGGCCACGGTCGTGCCGCGCACGGCCACGGCCACGCCGAGCAGGTACGCGGCCCGCTCCGCGGCCCCTTCGAGCAGGGCCAGCCCGGCTTGCCCCTCGGCGACCTCGGCCACGTCGATCGCCATCGTGTGGCACGCGCGCACCCATGCCAGCGCTTCGCCGTGGCGGAGCCTGGCCTCCGCGAGGTCCCCTTCGGCCTCGGCCAGCCGTCCCAGCGCCGTGAGCACGAGCGGCCTGACGCCCTCGGTGACGTACGCGCCGGGGGCGGCGGCGTGCAGCACCGCCGCGTAGCGGGTGCGCGCCTGCGCGAGGTCGCCGCCGTGGCGGGCCAGCTCGCCCCACGCCAGCTCCAGCTGAGGCGACCGGCGCGAGGTGCTGCGGGCCAGCTCGGTGGCGCGTTCGAGGTCGGCGCGGGCCCCCGCGAGATCGCCCTCCCGCAGCAGCCCGCCGGACCTCCGGCAGAGCACGTCCACCAGGTCGTCCAAGGCGCCGAGCTGGTCTTGCAGGTCGAGCGCCTGCCCCCAGAACCGCCTGGCCTCCACCCAGTCGCCGCGCCAGCTGGAGATCATCGCGAGCCATTCGAGGGCCTGCGCCATCCCCCAGCGCTCGCCCACGGTCCGGAACCGCGTAAGCGTCGCCTCCAGCCGCCGCTCGGCGTCGGCCACTCCGCCGTCGAGCAGCCGCACCAGCGCCTCGCTGAGCATGGCCACGGCCTGGCACCACGGGTCGTCGCCGAGCAGCCATCGTTGCCTGGCGGACTCCGGATCCGGCGGGCCCGCCGTCATCCCCCACAGCACGCTCAGGAACGGGTGGCGCAGCTCGCGATCCAGCGACCGCATGATCTCCTCAGCTCGCGCCCACTGCTCGGGACCGGTGTCGGGCACGGCCTGCAGCACGCACAGCACGTACTCCTCCTCCAGCCCCGCGATCGGCTCGCCGCCGATCCGGTCGAGCAGCCGCAGCGCGGACGCGGTCGTCTGGCCGCGCCGCCCGCTCAGCCACGAGTACGCCGCCAAGGCTGCGACCAGCCGCAACGCCGTCTCCGGAGCCTGCTGGACGGCGTGGCGCAGCGCGGCCTGCAGGTTGTCGTGCTCGTCGGAGAGCCTGGCCAGCCAGTCGAGCTGCTCCGCCCTGCGCAGCCACGGGTCGGCGCGCTGGGCCAGGTCGAGGAAGCAGGCGGCGTGCTCGTCGCGGGTGCGCTCCTCCTCTCCCGCCTCGGCCAGCCGTTCGGCGCAGAACAGGCGGATCGTGTCGAACATCCGGTAGCGTCCGCCGCTCGCCTCGACGAGGGACTTGTCCACCAGGTCGGCCAGGACGTCGCCGTCGCCGCAGACCCGCTCGACCGCCTCCAGCGACGCGGCCCCGGAGAACACCGAGAAGCGCCTGGCCAGCGTCTGCTCCTCGGGGCTGAGCAGGCTCCAGCTCCAGTCCACCACCGCGCGCAGCGTGCGGTGCCTCGCCGCCGCGGTGCGGTCGCCGCGGGAGAGCAGCTTGAAGCGTCCGTGCTCGGTCAGGCGGGCGGCGATCTCCTCCACGGTGAACGAGCGCAGCCGCGCCGCCGCCAGTTCGATGGCGAGCGGCAGCCCGTCGAGCGTGGCGCAGATCTCGGCGACCTCGGGACGCATCGCGAACTCCGGACGCACGGCGGCGGCCCGCTCCGCGAACAGCCGCACGGCGGGGTAGGCGAGCGCGTCGTCGGGGCCGGCGCCGGGCGGCGGCACGGCCAGCGGCGACAGCGGGACCAGCCTCTCGCCGGTGAGCCCGAGCGGCTCGCGGCTGGTGGCCATGATCGCCAGCTGCGGGCAGGCGTCGACCAGCCGACGGACGAGCGCGGCGGCGGGGGCGATCACGTGCTCGCAGTTGTCCAGGATGAGCAGCAGGTCCTGGTCCGCGAGGGCCGCCACGAGCCGGTCAGCAGGGTCGGGACGGTCCAGCGCCGGCGACTGCAGCCCTGCCTCCCGCAGGCCGAGCGCCCCCAGTACGGCCAGGGGGAGCTGGGCGCCGTCGTCGAGCAGCGTCAGGTCCACGAACCCGACGTCCCGTGCCTTCCGGCGCCCCTCCGGGGAGCCCGCGCGGGCCGGGTCATGCCCTCGGCGGCGGGCGGCCTCGATGGCCAGCCGGGTCTTGCCGGTGCCTCCGGGGCCGGTGATGGTGATCAGCCGGGCGTCGCCGAGCGCGTCGATCAGGTCCAGCTCGGCCTCGCGTCCCACGAAGCTGGTCAGCTGGGCGGGCACCCGGCGGCGGGTCGGCTGCTCACGCGGGCCCTCGCCGCGCAGGATCGCCAGGTGCAGCGCGGCCAGCTCCGGAGCGGGGTCGGCGCCGAGCTCGTCCGCGAGCAGCCGCCTGACCTCGTCGAAGACGGCCAGCGCGGCGGCCTGCTGCCCGGACGCGTGCAGCGCCCGCATGAGCTGCCCGCGCAGCCGCTCACGCAGCGGGTTCGCCTCCACCAGCTGCCGCAGCTCGGCGATCGAGGGGCCCTCGGGAAGCGCGAGCTCGGCCTCGACGAGATCCTCCCTGGCCGCCAGCCTGGCCTCTTCGAGGCGGGCCGCCTGCGGCTGGGCGAACGGCGCGTCGGCCACGTCCGCCAGTGCGGGGCCGCGCCACAGCGCAAGGGCGTCCCTGAGTGTCCGCGCGGCGCGCTCGTGCTGGCCCGCCGCCAGGAGGCCGCGCCCGTCGCGGGCCAGCCGCTCGAACCGGTAGGTGTCGACGTCCTCGGGGACGACCGCGAGGCGGTACCCCGAGCCGTGGAACTCCACGAGGCCGTCAGGCAGGTTGCGGCGCAGCCTGGACACGTGGGCCTGGATCGCGTTGGCCGCGCCGGCCGGAGGGTCGTCGCCGTACTGGCCGTCGATCAGCCGCTCGACGCCGACCAGCCGGCCGGCGTCGAGCAGGAGCAGCGCGAGCAGCGCGCGCGGCCTGGGCCCGCCGACGGAGACCGTTTCCCCCTCGTCGGTCCGCACCTCAAGCGGGCCGAGGATTCCGAAGTGCACATGTCCGATTGTCGCCTGAACTTTGTCGCCTGAACGCCATGGAGGCGTCGCCCTCACCCTTGATCGCGGCCTGCGGCGGTGGCGCCCAGCGAGGTGTCGCCCAGCGACTCCAGCAATCTGCGGAGCGTGCCGGAGAGCTGATCGCAGTCGGCCCTGTCCAGCGCCTCCAGGAGCCGCGCCTCGTTCGCGACATGCAGGGCGACCAGCTCGTCGACGAGCTCCAGCCCGCGCGGGGTGAGCCGGACCGGCACCGAGCGGCGGTCCTCGGCGCTCTGTAGCCGCTCGACCAGCCCCTTGGCCTCCAGCCGGTCGACACGGTTGGTGATCGCCCCGGACGTGACCATCGAGGACTTCAGCAGCGCCCCGGCGGTCAGCTCGTACGGCGGGCCCGAGCGGCGGAGGGTGGCCAGCACGTCGAACTCCGCGGGGCCGAGCCCGCGCGCGGCGAAGAAGCCGTTCAGCTCCCGCTCCATCAGCCGTGCCAGCCGCGAGATCCGGCCGACGACGCCCATCGGCCAGACGTCGAGGTCGGGCCGCTCGCGCGCCCACTGGGCCAGCAGTTCGTCCACCGCGTCGCTCATCCGACCCCCAGGAATAGTCTCAACGTTCACATACTTAGCGTTCAGGTATAGAGTATCTCAACGTTGAGATTATCAATGAGAGGCGACCGACATGGCGACCATCACCGAAAGCACCGGGCAGGCGACGCCGAGCGCCCTCTCAAGCGCCCCGCGCTGGCGCGATCTCCTGCTCACCGCCCTCGCCCCTGCCAGCTGGGGCACCACCTACGTCGTCACCACCACCCTGCTGCCCCCTGACCGTCCGCTGCTCGCCGCCACCCTGCGGGCCCTCCCCGCAGGGCTGGTGCTGCTGGCCGTCACCCGGCGGCTGCCGCACGGATCGTGGTGGTGGAAGTCCGTCGTGCTCGGCCTGCTCAACTTCGGCGCCTTCTTCCCCTTGATCTTCTTCGCCGCCTACCGCCTGCCCGGCGGGCTCGCCTCGACCATCGGCTCCGTCCAGCCGCTGGTCGTGACCCTGCTCTCGCTGGTGGTGCTGCGGGTCCGCCCGTCCCGGTGGGTGCTGCTCGCGGCCGTGACCGGCACCGGCGGCGTCGCGCTGCTCACCCTCACCGCCGAGGCCCGCGTCGACCCGCTCGGCATCGCCGCCATGCTGACCGCAACCTCGCTGATGGCGACGGCCATCGTCCTGGCCAAGAGGTGGGGGCAGCCGGAGGCGCCGCTCGTCCAGACCGGGTGGCAGCTCACCATCGGCGGGCTGGTGCTGGTGCCGCTCACGCTGACGCTCGAAGGCGTGCCGACGTCCGTTTCCGGGACGAACCTGCTCGGCTTCGCCTACCTGGGCGTCATCGGCACGGCCATGGCCTACGCCCTCTGGTTCCGCGGCATCGACAGGCTCGCCCCCACCTCGGTGTCGCTCCTCGGCCTCACCAACCCGCTGGTCGCCACGCTCGCCGGGCTCGCCGTCCTCGGGCAGAGCCTCACCGGCTGGCAGGTCGTCGGCTTCGCCGTCGCCCTCGGCGCCCTCGTCGCCGGCCAGGTCCTCGGCAGGAAGTCATGAACACCTCAAAGGAGCAGACAATCATGCGTATCACCGTGTTCGGAGCGGCAGGGAACGTCGGACGCCGGGTCGTCACCGAGGCGCTGTCGCGCGGTCACGAGGTCACCGCCGTCGTGCGCGACCCGTCCCGCGCTCACGGGCTGGGCGCGGACGTCCGGGCCGGAGACGCCTCCGACGCCCGGGACGTCGCCCGGCTGAGCGCCGGCCAGGACGTCGTCATCACCGCGACCCGCCCCGCGCCCGGCAGGGAGGGCGAGCTGACCGCCGTCACCAGGGCGCTGCTGGCGGGGCTGGCCGGGACGGGCGTCCGGCTGCTGGTGGTCGGCGGCGCGGGCAGCCTGACCGTGCCCGGCACCGGCGGCGTCACCGTGGTCGACGCCCCGGACTTCCCCCCGTCCTGGCGCCCCATCGCGCAGGCGTGCGGCGAACAGCTGGCCGCCTGCCGCGCCGACACGGACGTGGACTGGGCCTACCTCAGCCCGGCCGCGCTCCTCGAGCCGGGCGAACGCACCGGCGCCTACCGCCTGGGCGCCGACGAACTCCTGGTGGACGCCGACGGCACGTCCAGGATCTCCATGGAGGACCTCGCGGTGGCGCTCCTGGACGAGGCCGAACGCCCCAAGCACCACCGGACCCGGTTCACCGCCGCGTACTGAGCTTCACGGGAGCAGCAAGCCCCAGTACAGCCCCCAGGGGACGAGCACCAGCCCGCCCGCCAGCAGCAACCCGAGCCGCACCCGCTCCCCTCGCGGGGCGGCGGAGGCGCGGCGCCAGACCCGGGCGGTGAGCACCGTGGCCACCAGCGAGGCCACCGCGACGGCTTGCAGCGCCAGCCAGACCAGCGGGCGTCCGGCGAGCATCGGCCCGGGAGAGGACAGCTTGCCGCCGGTCATCACCAGGTAGAACAGGTAGGAGAACGACCCGAGCACCGCCGTCAGCCCCGCGGCGCTGAGGAGCCGCGCGGCTCTGGTCACCGGCGCTCGCGAGCCGCCGCGCAGGCGGCGCACCAGGGCGACCACCGGGTAGGCGGCGAACGCGACGACCAGCAGCACCAGCGCCACGAGCTGGACCGGCGCCGACTCCCACCAGGCCGGAGGAGCCACCGAGAAGGTCGGCGACTCCTGCACGGGAGCCGGTCCCGAGGTCTGCGCCGCGGGCGGGTCGCCCGCCGTGACGTCGCGGACCCAGGAGCCGACCAGGTCCGCGTAACCAGGGGCGAGCTCGGGCAGCCGGGTGACACCGCCGTCCGGGGTCTTGTGGGCGGCGTGGTCGGCGTCAGGGAGGAAGCGGAACGTGTAGTGCCGGTTCCCGCCCCGCTCCAGCGCCTCGGCGAACCGCGGCGGGCTCTCCCTGGACGGGGTCAGCAGGTCGTGGACGCCCCAGATGCCGAGTACGGGCTGGCGGACCGCGGCGATGGTCGGCGCCGGGTCGTAGTAGGGCTCGGGGTACAGGCCGCCGTCGGCGATTGTCCGGTAGAGGTTGGGTTCGGCCCGATCGACGAGCGGGCCCGCCATCCCTGCCTTGCGCATCCCGGCCGCGACGGCCCAGGACTGCTGACGCAGGGGCTCCTGGCTGTTCGCGCCCACGAGCACGACGAAGGCGATGTCGCGCGACTGGGAGGCCGCGATCGGAGCCACCCAGCCGCCCTCGCTGAGCCCCCAGATGCCGACCTTCGCCGGGTCCACGCCGGGCTGGGTACGCAGCTCGGCCACGGCGCCGAGCGCGTCGCGGGCGAGCTGCGCGTACGACCGGTCGAAGAGCGAGTAGTCCTCGGAGCGCTTGTCGTAGATCAGCACGGACATGCCCCTGCGGGCGAACTCGACGGCCTCGCCCAGCAGCTTGGTGCGCGGCGTCCCCGTACCGGCCCCGTGCACCAGGACGATGCCCGGCCGGCCGGGCTTCGCCGCGGCGGGCGACAGGACCGTGCCGTGCATGGCGAGGCCGCGGTCGCCGCGGAAGCTCACCTCGGTCGCCTTGAGGTCAGCGGGTACGGAGGGCGGCGGTTCGGCGGCGGCGGGGGCGGCGAACAGGCACAGGGCGGCGACCACCGCCAGGAGGCTTCGTCTCATATTGCCGACGATAGTCTGCAGAGACTTCTCGGCAAACGGATATCGGCAGATATCCCTCTGCAGGACTAGGCTGCTCACCATGAAGGATGAGGAGTCGTTCCTTCTCGACGACCCGGCACGGCTCAAGGCGCTCGCCCACCCCATGCGGCGGCTCATGCTCCGCCATCTCAGCGTCCACGGCCCCGCGACCTCGACGACGCTCGGCGAACTGCTCGGCGCCAAGACGGGCACGACCAGCTACCACCTGCGCCAGCTGGAGAAGTACGGCTTCATCGAGGAGATCCCCGAACGCTCGACCGGTAGGGAGCGCTGGTGGCGCAAGGCCGAAGGGCCCAGAGATCTGCGGCTCCCCACGCCCGACCAGCTCGCCCCCGAGGACCGTCCGGTGCTCACCGAGTTCCACCGGGTCGGCATGGAGGAGGACCTCAAGCTGTTCGAGCGCCTCCCCCAGCTCTACGAGCGCGACCCCCACTGGGTCAAGGCGTCACGCGGGCTCGGCCGCATGACCAGGGCGGAGTTCGAGGAGTTCTTCGAGGCGTACATGGCGCTGCTGATGAAGCACAGCCATCGCGCCGAGGACGCCCCGCCGGACGCCCGCCCCCTGTACATCCGGCTCTTCGCCTTCCCCGCCGACGACTGATCCTGTCACTGGGCGCGCAGCGCGGCCTCGATCCACCCGTACGCGATCGTGGGCTCCGCCGGCCAGGGCGTGCCCTTGATGATCGACACCAGCTCCCAGAGCCTGGCGGCCCGCGGGTCGTGCTCGTCAAACCCGCGCAGCATCTCCTCACGGCTCTGCCCGATCGCCGACAGGATCCGCTGGAGGATCACCCCGGCCTCGGGCGAGCCCGGCTCGACGCCCGCGCGCACGGCGTCCAGCGCCTCCCGCATGAGCTGGACGTTGGCCTCGCGCCACGTGGCGAGATCCCGCTCCTCCCAGTACTCCTCGCTCTGCCTGCGCAGGCTGTCGCGGAAGTCCTCGCTGGCCAGCAGGTCGACCAGCTCCAGCCAGGCGTCGAGCTGCGCGGCGGTCGGCTCCTCGGGCAGGTCGGGGAGCATGCACTCGCGCATCTGGGTCAGCCACTCGTGCCGAGCCGGGACGTCGCCGCCCACCTCGTCGATGAACACGTCGCGCAGAGCCCCCAGCTCCGCCGCGCCGAGCCGGCCGAGCGTGTGCAGCCTGCGCAGGTCCTCCTCGGCCGGGTCGCCGTCGCGGTCGAGGGTGGCCTTCAGCACCGCCCTGGTGCGCTGGAGCGACCCGATCTGCGTCTCGACCGCCCTGAGGTGGAGATCCAGGACGTCCCTCAACTCGCGGTCGCCTAGCGAGCGGATCGTGGCCAGGTCGACGCCGATCTCCCTGAGCGTGCGGATCAGCTCCAGCCGCACCCGGTCCTGGTCGCCGTAGAGGCGGTAGCCGGCGGCGGTGCGCTCGGGCTCGGGGAGCACGCCCGCGTCGGAGTAGAAGCGGATGGTCTTGACCGTCAGGCCTGTCAGCTTCGCCAGACGGCCGATCGTGTAGCCCATAATTCGGTTTGAGCCTCCAGTTACGGGAGACTTTAGCGTAGCCGCCATGGCGAAGAACAAGGTGGCCAGGGTCGTCACCCTGCACATCCAGGCCGGCGAGGCAGGCCCGGCGAACGTCGGCAAGGACCTCGGCCCGCTCGGCATCAACCTCATGGAGTTCTGCCGGCAGTACAACGCGCAGACCCAGGACAGGCGCGGGTTCGTCGTCCCCGCCGTCATCACCGTCTACGACGACCGCTCCTTCGAGGTCACCACCAAGCAGCCGACCACGGCGTCGCTGATCCGGCACGTCGCCGGGCTCGACGGCGGCAGCCCACGTCCGGGGCACCAGAGCGGCGGCACGATCACCCGCGCCCAGCTCCGCCAGGTCGCCCAGGCCAAGCTGCCCGACCTCAACACCTCCGACCTGGACCAGGCCGAGAAGATCGTCGCGGGCACGGCCAGGTCCATGGGCCTGACCATCCGCGACTGACGGTCGCCGACACGCTCTCCACCATCACATAGCGGCCGGCGGCATCCGCCGGCTCGCACTGCTGGCGGTCGCGGGGTTCGGCCCGGCCTGCTCCTGGCAGGCGGAGTGGTTCTTGCTCCCTGGGCGGCCTATTGGGGCCTGCTCACCGCGTAGCGGGAGCCGCCTGCTCGGTTCCGCAGCAGCCGTCCGACGCCCGGCTGGGCGACAGCGAGGACGAGGCAGACGGCTGCTGCGGTCACCCACAGGCCCTCCATGCCCACGCGTTCGAGGAGCTGCGCCGCCGCGACGGGCACGGCGACGGTGGCGACGCCCCAACTGGTTCCGTAGACGGCGAGATAACGCCCCCTGGCGTCCTCCGGCGCGAGGTCCGCGACGATCGCGAACGCGCGTCCGACCATCAAGACGTCGCCGACGCTCCACACCACGGTCGCGACCACGAAGGCCGGCAGGGTGTGGGCGACGGCGTACCCGGCCAGGCCCACGGCCATGAGGGCGGGGGGCGCCGGCCCCGCCGCCGGGGCCCCCCCCCCCCCCCCCCCGAGGAGGCGGCGGCCAGGGGGGGCGGGCCCCGGGGTGAGG
>NZ_JBEXUP010000100.1:0-32730 GCF_040614375.1 Nonomuraea sp. NPDC005983 | reverse complement strand
CAGCGCTATGCCCGCTGGGCTGGGGTGGAGGCCACCATCGCCCTCGGTGTAAATGGCTTTGGCCTGTGGCGGTCCCGCTACCGCGGGACCGCCAAGACCCATCTGCAGCATCTGTTCATCGCCGCGGCGATGAACCTCACCAGGCTCGACGCTTGGCTGACCGGAACGCCTCTGGCCCCGACGCGCACCTGGAATTTCGCCGCTCTGCGTCCGGCAGCATGATGAGAAGGTGTTTCGATCCTGGGGTTGTAGATCAATCGAAATGTTGGAATGCGTCTATGGCGACCTGTTTGCCCGAGCTGATGCAATCTGTTCAGAAATACCTGGTCAACGCTGGGATGGCGGAGTGTTCCTGTCAGGCGGCAAGGTCCTCACCGCGCTGCCCGCGCGGCTAAAAGCTGTTTCTTGGATCAGGTTCGGAGCCCGATGACTTGGCCGATCGGCTGCGATTCCTCTATTTGCCGGTGGGTGATGGGTCAGCCGCTGTGACCGGGAGCCGGTAAGACCCTGTCGCAGCGATCCGGTGAGGGTCGATCGCCTCGTCCTCTCTGCGTGAGCGGCCTAATGCCCGCCGCTGCCAGTGGATCTCTATGCTCGTAGCATGGACACGGCGGAAACCGTCCCCGACACCTGGCGGCCTGGGCGGGCGGTGGCGATCGTGCCGACGGTCGTCGCGGCCCTGGCGACCGTGTGGGCGACGAGCGTTCCAGGTTGGTACCTGATGTGGCTGGCGTTGATCGCCAATGTCTGGGTCTTCATCGGTCTCATATGGCTGCTCACGCTGGGCCGCATGCTGTTCAGGCGTGAACCTTTAGCGCGGTTGCGTCGCGAATGGCCGGTGTGGTCACTGCCGCCCCTGATCTTTCTGCTTATTTGCGGCCTACTCTACGTGGGCGCGCCCCTGGAGGCGCGCTTCGCCCTGTCACGCTCCGCCCTCGACGGCCGCGCTCGGGCCATCTCACACAGCACTCCGCTGCCCGCAGACGACGAATGGATAGGGCTGTTCCCGGTCGAACGGGCCGAGAGGATCCCCGGCGGAGTGCGTTTCGCCATCGACGGCACCGGGTTTCTCAGTACCAGCGGATTCGCCTGGAGCCCGGAGGGTGAGCCGCCTGAGCCCGAGGGCGAGGATCTCTACGAACACTGGCACGGCCCCTGGTACCTCTGGAGTGAGTCCTACTAGGGAGCCTCTCATCCGGGTGGCGATCGCCCTGATCATCTGGGGCTCCGCACCTCATCTCAGAAACTGTCAGCCGCCGTTCCCCTCGCCGATCTGCGGGCGCCCTGGACGGTGGTGGTCAACCTGCTGGCCAGAAGCCTGCTGGGCGGCCTACTGCTAGGCGTCATCCCGGACCTGGTCCTCATCCCTATCCTCGCAGGCGTGTTGGTGGTCTCAGCGGTGAAGCTGACCAGGCACACATCCCCCAACGTGTGACATGGCCCCGTGATCACATTGGTGATCACGGGGCTTCTTCTGTCTTATCTACTTCGCCAACGGTGTCCCGTGTGGATGGCGGGGCGTTTCATGATCGTGCGTCACTGGTGCGTCATAATCTTGAGATTTACTGAGACACCGTGAGACAACGCGAGACGTATTCAGTTGCCTTTCTGCTGGTCAGAGCGATGATTCAGTTCCTGACCAGCAGGGCCACGCACTCCACATGGTGGGTCATCGGGAAGGCGTCGAAGGCGCGCAGGTCCGACAGCGGGTAGCCGAGCTCCGCCAGCCAGGCCAGGTCGCGGGCGAGCGTCGCCGGGTCGCAGGAGACGTAGACGATGCGGGTGGCCTCCAGGGCGGCGATCCGGTGGACCACGTCGCGGCCGAGGCCGGACCTCGGCGGGTCGACCACCACCAGGTCGGCCCGTTCGATCTGGAAGCGGTCGAGCGCCTCCTCCACCCGGCCGCGCTCCACCCGCGCCTGCGGCAGGTCGCGCAGGTTGGCGCGGGCGTCGCGGACCGCGGCTTCCTCCGACTCCAGGCCGAAGACGGCGCCTTCCTCGCCCACGGCCTCCGCCAGGCCCGCGGCGAACAGGCCGACGCCGCAGTACAGGTCGAGCGCCCACTCCCCCGGCTCGGGGGCCGCGTAGCTCAGGACGGCGTCCAGCAGGGTCTCGGCCGCGCCGGGGTGAACCTGCCAGAAGCCGCTGCCCGCCACCCGGAACTCGCGGTCGCCCACCTGTTCGCGCAGGACGCCCGTGCCCCGGCGTGGCACCGTGCGGCCCTTGCCCTGGTGCAGCAGGATGGACGCCGGGGCGTCGAGTTCGGGGACCGTCACGCTACGGCGGGGCCTGGGCGTGACGACGACAGCGCGGTCGCCTCCGGAGGAGGCGATCACCTCGACCCCGGCGGCGCCCCGCCAGTCGTGGCCTTCGGCGCCGACCGCCTCCACCTCGGGGTGCGCGATCAGGCAGGCGTCGACCGCCTCGATGTCGTGGGAGCGGTGCCGACGGAAGCCGAGAACGCCGTCGGGACGGGCGGCGAACTGCACGCGGGTGCGCCAGCCGAGCCCGTCCTTGGCACCCGGCACCTCCTCCACCACGACCTCGCGTTCGACGCCGGCGAGCCTGCGCAGCTGCTCGGCCACCACGTCGGCCTTGAGCGCGCGCTGGGCCTCAAGGGTGGCGTGCTGCCAGTCGCAGCCGCCGCACCGGCCAGGACCGGCGTACGGGCAGGGCGGGACGACACGGTCGGGCGACGGCTCGAGGATCTCCACGGCGTCGGCCCTCAGGAAGCGGGCCGTCTCTTCGGTCACCTCGGCGATCACCCGCTCGCCGGGCAGCGCGTGCCGGACGAAGACCACCCGCCCTTCATGGCGTGCCACGCACCAGCCGCCGTGCGCGACCGGACCTACCGTCAGCTCGAGAGATGCCTGTTCCACACGGACACCCTATGCCCTGACCTTGGCGGCTACTTTCCGAGTTGACCGGCTACGCTAGGCGATCGTGGAGAGCACTCGGGTGGTGCGACGGCGGCCCGGTTTCGGGGGAACACTGCTGGCCGTCCTGTTCTTCTGCGCCTCCCTGACGCCGTCGCTGCTGCCCCGGACGTGGGAGTACCAGGGAGTGATGGGCGCGGTCACCGCGATCCTCGGCTACGCCGTGGGGGCGTCGGTGGGGGCCGCGGGGCGGGCCGTGATCTCGTACCGGCCGCCCGAGCGGTGGCGGCGCAACGCCTGGCAGTTGCTGATCGGCACGTCCACGGGGCTGGTGGCCGTCTCGCTCTGGTACAGCCACGACTGGCAGCGCAGCCTGCGCGCGCTGATGGGCATGGACACGCGGATCAGCTGGTTCCCTCCGGTGATCCTGGCGGTGTCGGCCGTGCTGTTCACGGTGTTCCTGGTCGTCGCCCGGCTGGTGCGGCTGGGCGGGCGGCGGCTGATCGACTGGCTCGACCGCTACGTCAACGCCTACGTCGGCCACGCCATCGGCATCCTCGTCATCGCCTTACTGGTCGCGGTGTTCGCCAACGACGTGCTGTTCTCCGGTTTCGTCAACGCGATGAGCGACGTCTCCTCGGTGACCAACCTCACCACCCGTCCCGGGCTCAAGCGTCCCGCCTCGCCGCTGCTGTCGGGCGGCCCCGGCTCGCTGGTCAGCTGGGAGTCGCTGGGCAGGGAGGGCAGGAACTTCACCGGCACCGCCACCACACCGGCGCAGCTCACCGCGTTCTCCGGCAAGCGTGCCGCCCAGCCGATCAGGGTGTACGTCGGGCTCGGCGCCACCGCCTCGCCCGAGCAGCAGGCGGCGCTGGCCGTGCGGGAGCTGCAGCGCACCGGCGCGTTCGAGCGTCCGGTGCTGGCCGTGCTGGGCACCACCGGCACCGGCTGGGTGGACCAGCACATCGCCGAGTCACTGGAGTACATGTACAACGGCGACTCGGCCATGGTCGCGATGCAGTACTCCTACCTGCCGAGCTGGGTGTCGTTCCTGGTCGACAAGCGCAAGGCGGCGGCCGCCGGCCGGGCCCTGTTCGACGCGGTGCGGGCCAGGTGGGCGACCCTGCCCACGGCCCACCGTCCGCTGCTGGTGGTGGCGGGCGAGAGCCTCGGCTCGTACGAGCTGGAGAACGCCTTCCGCGACCTTCCCGACCTGACGGCCAAGGCCGACGGGGCGCTGTTCGTGGGGCCGCCGAACGCCAACCACATCTGGAACGAACTCACCTTCCACCGCGACCCCGGCAGCCCGGTGTGGCGGCCGATCTACCAGCAGGGCCGGACCGCCCGGTTCGCCCAGTACCCCGCCGACCTCGCCAGGCCGAAGGGCCCGTGGCAGCACCCCCACGTGGTCTACCTGCAGAACGCCTCGGACCCTGTCGTGTGGTGGTCGCCCCAGCTGCTGTACCACCGGCCCGCCTGGCTGGAGGCGCCGCGCGGGCCCGACGTCAACCCGCAGATGAACTGGTTCCCGCTGGTGACGTTCTGGCAGGTGCTGGTGGACATGTCGACGGCGCTGTCCGTCCCGCCCGAGCACGGGCACCGGTACGGCGCGAACATCGCCGACGGATGGGCGGCGGTCGCGGCCCCGGCAGGGTGGACGCAGGCCGACACGCAACGGCTGCGGGCCGTGCTCAGCGGCTCCTGACCTCGTCGTCCTTGTTCGTCTGAGACCAGGGGCGGCGCACCGCGCCGGGGGCGAACGGCTCCGGGCGGCCCTTGAGCCGGTCCGACGAGTGCAGCTGCCACGGCACGCTCGTCACCATGACGCCCGGCTTGAACAGCAGCCGCGCCTTCAGCCTGAGCGCGCTCTGGTTGTGCAGCAGGTGCTCCCACCAGTGGCCGACCACGTACTCGGGGATGAACACGGTCACCACGTCGCGGGGCGAGCGGCGGCGCAGCGTCTTGACGTAGTCGAGGATCGGCTGGGTGATCTCGCGGTACGGCGAGTCCAGCATCTTCAGCGGGACGGGGATGCTCCTGCGCTCCCACTCCTCCTGGAGCTGGCGCGCCTCCTCGCCCTCGACGCCGACGGTGATCGCCTCCAGCGTGGACGGCCGGGTGGCGCGGGCGTAGGCGAGCGCCCGCATGGTCGGCTTGTGGATCTTGGAGACGAGCACGATCGCGTGGTTCCGCGCCGGCAGCATCTGCTCGTCGATCTCCTCGGTGATCGCCAGCTCGGCGGCCACGTTGTCGTAGTGGCGCCTGATGGCCTTCATCATGAGGAACAGGACGGGCATCGCGATGCACACGATCCAGGCGCCGGCCACGAACTTCGTCAGCAGCACGACCACGAGCACCAGCCCGGTCATGATCCCGCCGAAGAAGTTGATCGCGCGGGAGCGGTGCATCTGGTGCCGGACCTTGGGATCGGTCTCCGTCTTCAGGTGGCGGGTCCAGTGGATGACCATGCCGGTCTGGCTGAGCGTGAACGAGACGAAGACACCGACGATGTAGAGGTTCAGCAGACGGCTGACGTCGGCCTGGAAGCCCCAGAGCAGCAGGCAGGCCGCGGCCGCCAGGATGACGATCCCGTTGGAGAAGGCCAGCCGGTCGCCGCGGGTGTGCAGCTGGCGCGGCAGGTACCTGTCCTGCGCCAGGATCGAGCCGAGCACGGGGAAGCCGTTGAAGGCGGTGTTGGCGGCCAGGAACAGGATGAGCGCGGTGACGGCGGAGATGATGATGAACGGGAGCGAGCCGCCGCCGAAGACCGCGTCGGCCACCTGCGAGATGATCGGCTGCTGGTAGTAGCCGGGCCCGACCGGCTTGCCGTCGGGGCCGAGCAGGTCGGTCGCCACCACGGACGGCTCGGCCACCTTCACCCCCGAGGCCAGGCCGAGGGCGATGATGCCGCCGAACATGGTGATCGCGATCACGCCCATCATGAGCAGCGTGGTGGCGGCGTTCTTGCTCTTGGGCTTGCGGAAGGCGGGCACGCCGTTGCTGATGGCCTCGACACCGGTCAGCGCCGCGCACCCGGACGAGAACGCGCGCAGGATCAGGAAGACCGCCGCGAAGGTCGCCAGGTTGGTCTGCTCGGGAACGATGTCGAACCCGGCGCTCGGCGCCCGCAGCTCGTCGCCGAGAACGAGCAGCCGGAAGAGGCCCCAGGCGACCAGCCCGATCACGGCGACCATGAACGCGTAGGTCGGGATCGCGAAGGCGACCCCCGACTCGCGCAGGCCACGCAGGTTGACCACCGTGAGAAGAATCACGATGACGATGGCGACCGCCGGTTTGTGCTCGCCGACGAACGGGATCGTCGCGCCGACGTAGTCGACGCCGTTGGCCACCGACACCGCCACGGTCAGCACGTAGTCGACCATGAGGGCGCTGGCGACGGTGAGCCCGGCGTTCTTGCCCAGGTTGGTGGTGGCGACCTCGTAGTCGCCGCCGCCGCTGGGATAGGCGTGCACGTTCTGCCGGTACGACGCCACCACCGTGAGCATCACGACCACGACGGCCGCCGCCACCCAGGGGCTGTACGTGTAGAACGAGACGCCTGCCAGCGACAGGATGACCAAAATCTCCTGCGGCGCGTACGCCACGGAGGAAAGAGCGTCGCTGGCGAAGACCGGCAGAGCAATGCGTTTGGGCAGGAGTTGCTCGTGGAGTTGCCCGCTACGCAGGGCGCGCCCCACGAGCACGCGTTTGACAAGATCCGTTACCTTCGCCACAGAACGAGATGCTAGCCCCATGTTGGGGACGTAAACGCAGCGCTCCCCCCTCGGGCCATACTGGTGTCGAGCAACCGGCCGACCGTGGAGTTCGGGGGAGTATGCATATCGTGATCATGGGTTGTGGACGGGTCGGCTCGACCCTGGCCCACATCCTCGAGGACAACGGACATTCTGTGGCGATCATCGATCGCGACCCGCAGGCGTTCCGACGGCTCCGTGCCGGGTTCCGCGGCCGCCGGGTGACCGGCATCGGCTTCGACCGCGACGTGCTGACCGAGGCGGGCATCGAATCCGCCGCCGCGTACGTCGCGGTCTCCAGCGGCGACAACTCCAACATCATCTCCGCCCGGGTGGCGCGCGAGACGTTCGGCGTCGACAACGTGGTCGCCCGCATCTACGACCCCCGGCGGGCCGAGGTCTACCAACGGCTGGGCATCCCCACGGTGGCGACCGTGCGCTGGACCGCCGACCAGATCCTGCGCCGCATCCTGCCCGAGGGCGCCGAGCCGCTCTGGCGCGACCCCACCGGCACGGTCATCCTCGCCGAGGTCACCGTGCACTCGGCGTGGATCGGCACCCGCGTGCTCGACCTGGAGAGCCGGGTGCGCACCCGCGCCGCCTTCATCAACCGGATGGGCGAGTCTCTGGTCGTCGCCGAGGACACCGTGGTGCAGGAGGGTGACGTGCTGCACGTCGTCGCCGCCGAGAACGACATGGACCGGATCAACAAGGTGCTCGCCGCGGCACCGGAAGAGGACCACTGATGCGCGTCGCCATCGCCGGGGCGGGAGCCGTGGGCCGGTCCATCGCGGCCGAGCTGCTGGAGAACGGGCACGAGGTCCTGCTCATCGACATCGACCCCCGGGCCATCAAGATCGACAGCGTGCCGCGGGCGGAGTGGCTGCTGGCCGACGCCTGCGAGATCGCCTCCCTCGACGAGGCGGGTCTGAGCAACTGCCACGTGGTGGTCGCCTCCTCCGGCGACGACAAGGTCAACCTGGTGGTGTCGCTGCTGGCCAAGACCGAGTACGGCGTGCCGCGCGTGGTCGCCCGCATCAACCACCCCAACAACGAGTGGCTGTTCAACGAGTCGTGGGGTGTCGACGTGGCCGTCTCGACCCCGCGCCTGCTGAGCGCGCTGGTGGAGGAGGCGGTGAGCGTCGGCGACCTGGTGCGGCTGATGACGTTCCGCCAGGGCCAGGCCAACCTGGTGGAGCTGACGCTGGCCGAGGACGCGCCCGTGGTGGGCCAGCGCGCCGGGTCGGTGCCGTGGCCGACCGACGCGGCGCTGGTGGCGATCCTGCGCGAGGGCCGGGTGCTGGTGCCCACCGCCGACGACCCGCTGGAGGCCGGCGACGAGCTGCTGTTCGTCGCCAGCCAGGAGGTGGAGCAGGAGCTCGCGCACCTGCTCTCACAGCACTAGCTCTCACCGCAGTAGCCATAACCGCACTGGGCGAAGTCGGAGCACAGGCTCCGACGGCACTGGACGGAGCCGGTTCCGGCGGGGCCTGCTCTCACAGGCGTGGCGGGTTCAGGCAGGGGCGACGGGCGGTTTCAGCGGAGTCCGGCCCCTGCCGAGCACCCACAGCATCGCGCCGAGCGCGGCCACCTGGAGCGGCCAGCCCATCGCGATCTTGGCGACGCCGAGCGCGGCGACGGCCTTGTCGCCGCCGCCGAACAGCCACACGGGAAGCTGCACGGCCACCCTGACCACGCACGGCACCAGCAGCAGCCAGGTGAGCCTGCTGCACAGCTTCACGATGCCGGGGTCCTTGCGCCAGCCGGTGGGGTCGCCGGTGACCGAGCCGATCAGGAAGCCGACGACCGGCCAGCGGGTGACGATCGACAGCAGCATGGCGACGGCGTAGCCGGCGTTCCACAGGATCCCGGGCAGGAAGTAGTCCTTGGCGTCGCCGGTGCGGCTGGCGAAGAACGCGCCGATGGCGATGCCGATCAGGCTGTTGATCACGAACTGCGGCGTCGACCGCTGCGCGATCCGCGCCACCAGCAGCAGCACCGACAGCGTGATGCTGATGATGAGCGACAGCTTCAGCTCTTCGGTCGTGATCCAGGAGATCGTGAACGCCACCGTCGGGACGGCTGCCTCGATGATGCCGCGCACGCCGCCGAACGCCTTGGCGAGCTGAGCCCGCACCGCCGCCTCCACGGTGTCGTGGGCGACCTCTTCCGCCTCACCACTCACCAGATCAACTCCCCGGACGCAGCTCGTAGCGCGGATTGAACATCACCTTGCGTCCGTCCTGCATGCTGACCAGGCCCTCGGCCCTGACCGTGCGGCCAGGCTCGATGCCTGCGATCTTGCGACGGCCGAGCCAGACGAGGTCGATCACGTCCGACCCGTCGTAAAGCTCGGCCTCCAGGGCGGGCGCGCCGCCCCGCGGACGCAGAGTCACCGTACGTAGCGTACCGGCCACGCAGAAGCGACGGCGGCCGCCACACGAGACGATGGGGGTGGCGCCGTGCTGTTCGACGTCTTCTCGCAGTTCCTGGGCCTCGATCTCGGACTGGGGTGAGGCCAGCCGACTGAAGAAGCCGCGCAATCCCCCGCGTTTGGAGGGCTCTGCCGTACTCATGATGGTTCAGCCTATGCGATGGAAGTCGTCAGCGAATCTCGCTGATTTCCGGCCCTCGTCGGAACGGGTTGAAGGCCGCGGACTCGCTGGTCTCGGCGGCCTGATCGTTCGGCCGGCGCAGCGGGATCGGCTCTTCACGGGCCATCGGCTCGTCGCCTCTGACGACCACGACGTCTCTGACGAAGGTCAGCAGTTCGGCCGCGGCCTGCTCGTCGACGGCGGCCTTGCCGCTGACGACGGCGAGCAGGAACCAGCGCGGGCCGTCGATGCCGAGGTAGCGGACCGGGCGGGTCTCGCCCTGGTTGGTCACCTCGCCGGTCAGTTCGGCGCCGAACGGGCCCTCGACCTCCTGCAGGGTCTTCGCCTGCGAGGCGATCTTGGTCTTGACCTCGTCCCAGAGGCCCATCGTCTTCGGCGCGGCCAGCGCCTGGACCTGCAGCGTGCTCTCCTCGTGGAGCACCACGACGCCGACGTGCTGGTCTCCGACGGAGGCCAGCCGGATGTCGAAGTCGGGGTGGTTCGGCACCCGCAGGCCGCCCAGGTCGATGCGGTCGGTGCCGGGGTGGGGCTCGTCGGCGTCCCACGGGCCGGACTCGCGCTGGGGCGCGGCGGGCGCCTGGTCGGCTGCCTGCTCCGGCTGCTCACGACGGCGACGTCGGAACACTTGTCTCACTCTCCTGTCCGTGTGGTCGCGCGCCCCGCGGGGCGCGCTCCCCTGGCTAGCGTCCTGTCGAACCGAACCCGTTGGCGCCGCGTGTGGAGCCGGGCAGCCGTTCCACCTCGGCGAAGACCGCCCGCTCCACCCGCTGGACGACGAGCTGGGCCACCCGGTCGCCGCGCTGGAGGCGGAAGGGCTCCTTGGCGTCGGTGTTGATCAGCGTCACCCTGATCTCGCCCCGGTACCCGGCGTCGACCGTGCCGGGCGCGTTGACCAGGGTCACGCCGTGCCTGGCCGCCAGCCCCGAGCGCGGGTGCACGAACGCCGCGTAGCCGACGGGCAGCGCGATCGCCACTCCCGTGCCGACCACCGCGCGCTCGCCCGGCAGCAGCTCGACGTCCTCGGCCGCATAGAGGTCGGCGCCCGCGTCGCCCGGATGGGCGTAGGACGGCAGCGGCAGCTCCGGGTCGAGCCGCTGGATGAGGACCTCCGTGTCGCTCAAGGTTTCCCCTCGTAGTCGTGGTGTCGCGCGACGTGTTCCCTGATGGCCGCCGCGGCGCCGTACTCCGCCTCCATGGGCGGCCCCATGGACAGCTCCGCCACGGGGACGTGAGGGATTTCACCCCTCAGCCTCACGGTACGCCTTCCCGCCCGTGATCCCGCCGTACCGGGCGCGCCGGTGGAGTGTCGTACCGGCGGCGACGGGGTGGAACGGGTCACGAGGGATGAGGTTACTCCGTGTGGGCCGTCTCTTCGCCCTCGGCGGACAGACCATCGGCAGCCGGCCTACCGGAGCCGGCCTGCGAACCACCGGCAACCGGCCCTCCGGGGTCGGCGGAGCCGCTGGGCGGGCCGCCGGACGGGGGCCCGCCCGAGGGCGGGGACTCCTCGGCGGGCGGGGGCAGCGCGGGCGTCTCGTGCCTGAGCTCCGGCAGCGCCCGGTAGATCACCGCGGCGACCGGCACGGCCACGGCCGCGCCCGCGATGCCGCCCAGGATGCCGCCCACGGCCAGCACCAGGATGATGGCGAGCGGGTGGAAGTTGAGCGCCCTGCCCACGATGAGCGGTTGCAGCACGTGGTTCTCCAGCTGCTGCTCCACGACCAGGATGCCGACGAAGATCAGCGCGTACACGGGCCCCTTGGCGCCGAGCGTGACGAGCGTGGCCACCGTGCCGGCGAAGAAGATGCCGACGATCGGGATGAAGCTGGCGAAGAAGATCAGCACGGCCAGCGGCGCCCAGAGCGGCACCCCCATCCCGGCGAGGACGATGCCCATGATGACGCCGTGCACCGCGGCGACGCCCACGGTGCCCTGCACGTAGTGCGAGAGCGTGGCCCAGGCGGCCCGGCCCGCCCTGTCGACCCGCGGCGACATCGCGCCGAACGCCCTGAGGAACCAGGCCCAGATCCGGTCGCCGTCCTTGAGCAGGAAGAACGTGACGAACAGCAGCAGCACGAGGGAGGCGAGCACCTCGAAGGCGACGGCTCCGGCGGTCAGCACGGTGCCGGTGATCGCCGACTGCTGGGTGTTGACCATGTTGGCGATCTCGTCGACGTACCCGGTGATCTGCGCCTCTTTCAGGTGCAGCGGGCCGGTGATCAGCCAGTTCTGCACGTCGCGGGCTGTCGCCTGCACCTGCTTGACCAGGTTGGGGAACTCTTCGGTGGCCCGTGCGCCCACCAGCCAGCCGGTGCCGGTGAGCACCGCGAGCGCGACCATCATGGTGATCCAGGTCGCGTAGATGGGCCGCATGCCCGCCTCGCGCAGGTTCTTCGTCAGCGGGAAGAGCAACGCGGTGAGCAGCAGCGCGATCGCCACGGGCAGCGCGACGATGCTGAGCCGCGCGATCGCCTGGGCGAAGAAGTAGACGACCACGCCGACGAGGATCAGGCACGCGGACCATGCGGCCATCTTGGCCAGCACAGGCGGCACGAGCTTGGTTGGGCGGTCGGTCAGCACGGTTTCAAGACTGGCACGTCCCAAGCGATGATGCGCACCGTTAAAAGATCGGGTCTGGGCAGGGAGGGACCGGCGTGTCACCGTCAAGGTCATGAAGGTTTTGACGGTCATCGCCGCGATCTCCGCTCTCGCGGCCGGGCCCTCGGTTCCCGCGCTCGCCTCCACCGGCGGGAACCTCGCGCTGGAGGTGCTCTCCAGCCGCGCGGACCAGGTAAGCGGCGGCGACGCCCTGGTCAGGGTGCGCACGGGCCACCGATTAACGGTGACGCGCAACGGCGAGGACGTGACCGCGGCCTTCAAGCCCGACCTGGGAGGGCGCACGGCCACCGGGCTGGTGACCGGCCTGTCCGACGGGGTCAACACGATCACCGCGTCCGACGGGCCGCGCCGGGAGACGCTGAAGGTCCGCAACCACCCCGTCTCGGGGCCGATCTTCTCCGGGCCGCACCAGTACCCGTTCCTGTGTAAGACCGAGCGGAGCGGCCTCGGCCCGCCCGCCGTCGACAACCAGGACGGCCAGGGCATGCGCGTGGCGGGCGGCTGGAGCAGGGACTGCTTCGCGCCCACGGTGACCGACCGGCTCTACCGCGCCACCGACGGGACGTTCAAGGCGATGCCGTCGCAGCGTCCCGCCGACATGACGACCACCACGCTGCTCGACGGGCGGACCGTGGACTTCGTGGTGCGGCGCGAGCGCGGCGTGATCAACCGGTTCCTCTACTCGATCGCGATGGTGGAGAACGGCTGGAACGGCCGGGCGATGTACCGCTTCGACGGCGGCGTGGGGATCGGCCACGACCAGGGCACGCTCGGCGGAAGCGCGCTCGACCCGTACGGGCTGGGCAAGGGCTACGCGATCCTGTACTCGTCCGGCACCCGCACCTCGACCCACTACAACCTGATCCTGGGCGGCGAGACGGCGCTCATGGTCAAGGAGCGCTTCGTCGAGCAGTACGGCGTGCCGCTGTACACGGTCGGCGTGGGCGGCTCGGGCGGCGCCATCCAGCAGTACCTCTACGGGCAGAACTACGGCGACCGGGTGATCGACGCCGCCATCGCGCAGTACTCCTTCCCCGACATGGTCACCCAGACGATCCACGTCGGCGACTGCGAGCTGCTCGAGAACTACATGGACCACAACCCGCGCTGGGCCCGCTGGGACGACCGGTCCGCGCTGATCGGCATGAACGCCAGCGACACCGTGCCGAACGCGTACACCGGCAAGCCCGGCTCCGACGAGTGCGTCAAGGGCTGGCGCGGCCTGACCCCGCTGACCATGAACCCGCTCTGGACGTCCAACAACGACCCGGAGTGGAAGCAGATGGACCCGCCGGGCGTCAAGGACACCGTCCAGTGGACGCACTGGGATGACCTGCGCAACGTCTACGGCGTCGGCCTCGACGGCTACGCCCGGTCCACCTGGGACAACGTCGGCGTCCAGTACGGGCTGCGGGCGCTCGTGGACGGCGTGATCACGCCCGCCGAGTTCCTCGACGTGAACGCCCGGGTCGGCTCGTGGAAGGAGGCGGCGGACATGGTCCAGGAGGGCTGCCCGTTCACCGAGTGCGCCACCGACTTCGACCCGTGGAGCGCCCGCAACGCCCGGTCGGGCGACCCCGCGCCGCGGCGCGCCGGTGACCCGGTGGCGATCAGGAACGTGACGCGCAGCGGGCTGGTGTTCCGCGGCGCCATCGACATCCCGGTCATCGACTGGCGCCACTACCTGGAAGACCAGCTCGACATGCACGACGCGCACCAGTCGTTCGCCTCGCGGCAGCGGATGCTGGACTTCGACGGCGACGCCGGCAACCAGGTCATCTGGTTCACCGACGCCCGCCCCGACGGCCCCCGCTTCGACCAGACGCCGGAGGCGCTGCAGGTCATGGACGAGTGGCTGGCCAACATCCGGGCGAACCCGTCGCGCGGCGTGACGGGCAACCGGCCCGCCACGGCCGTGGACCGCTGCTTCGCCACCGACGGCGCGCAGCTCGCCGCGGGCCCGCACGTCTGGGACGGCATCCTGGACGGCAGGCCCGCCGGCGCCTGCACGGCGAAGTTCCCGCTCCACTCGACCGCCCGGGTCGTGGCGGGCGGCCCGCTGAAGGGCGGGGTCTACGCGTGCAGGCTCCAGCCGGTGGCGCGGGCCATCGAGCGCGGCCTCTACGGGACGTGGCAGCCGTCCCCCGCCGAGCGGGACCGCCTTGAGGCGATCTTCCCGACGGGGGTGTGCGACTACTGATCCTCGACGAGGACCACGTCGACCAGGAACTCCGGGCCGTCGTCGAGGACGAACTCCTCGACGTTGCCCGCCCCGCACAGGTCGTCCTGCGCTTGCCGTGCCAGCTCCACCTCAGGACCGGAGACGGTGAGCCGCGAGACCTCGGCCCGCATCGACAGCTTGGCCGCGGACTTGGCCTTGCGGACCTGCCTGAGCACCTCCGAGGCCACCGACAGCACCGCGGGATCGCCCTGGCCGTTGCCGGTGGCGGGCCCGGACGACGGCCACGCGGCCCGGTGGACGCTGCCGTCACGCCACCAGGACCACACCTCCTCCGTGACGAACGGGAGGAACGGGGCGAACAACCGCAGCTGGACGTCCAGGGCCTGCCGCAGGGCGGCGTGGGCCGAGGCGGCGGCCGCGTCGGAGTCGTAGGCGCGGCCCTTGACCAGCTCCAGGTAGTCGTCGCAGAACGACCAGAAGAACCGCTCCGCGGCCTCCAGCGCCCTGGTGTAGTCGTAGTTCTCGAACGCCTCCGTGGCCTCCTTGACCACGTCCGACAGGGCGGCGAGCATCGCCAGGTCGAGCGGCTCGGTGACCTCCCCCACCGTCTCCGGGAAGGACAGCACGAACTTGGACGCGTTCAGGATCTTGATGGCGAGCCGCCGCCCGACCTTGATCTGGCCGGTGTCGAAGGCGGTGTCGGTGCCGGGGCGCCCGCTGGCCGCCCAGTAGCGGACCGCGTCGGAGCCGTACTCCTCCAGCAGGCCCAGCGGGGTGGTGACGTTCCCCTTGGACTTGGACATCTTCTTGCGGTCGGGGTCGAGGATCCACCCGGAGATCGCCACGTCGCTCCACGGCAGCGTGCCGAACTCCTGGTGCGCCCGGACCACGGTGGAGAACAGCCAGGTACGGATGATCTCGTGGGCCTGCGGGCGCAGGTCCATCGGGAAGACCCTGGAGAACAGGTCGGGGTCGCGCTCCCAGCCGCCGGCGATCTCCGGCGAGAGCGAGGAGGTGGCCCAGGTGTCCATCACGTCGGGGTCGCCGACGAAGCCGCCGGGCACGCCCCGCTGCGCCTCGGTGTACCCGGGGGGCACCTGCGACGACGGGTCGATCGGCAGCTCGCCCTCCGGCGGCACCAGCGGGTTGGCGTAGTCGGGCTCGCCCGCGGCGTCGAGCGGGTACCAGACGGGGAACGGCACGCCGAAGAAGCGCTGCCTGGAGATCAGCCAGTCGCCCGCCAGCCCCTGCACCCAGTTGTCGTAGCGGACCCGCATGTGGGCCGGGTGCCAGCTCAGCTCGGCGCCCCTGCCCAGCAGCCGCTCCCGCAGCTCCGGGTCGCGCCCGCCGTTGCGGATGTACCACTGCCGGGTGGTGACGATCTCGAGCGGCCTGTCGCCCTTCTCGTAGAACTTCACCGTCCGCTGGACGGGCCGCGGGTCGCCGTCGAGGTCGCCGGACTCGCGCAGCAACTCCACGATGCGCTCGCGGGCGCTGTGCACCGTCTTGCCCGCCAGCTCCTTGTACGGCTCCGCCTCGACGCCCTCGGGCGGCTCGGGCAGCAGCCGCCCGTCGCGGCCGACGACCGGCCTGGTCGGCAGGTTCAGCTCACGCCACCAGGTGACGTCGGTGACGTCGCCGAACGTACAGATCATCGCGATGCCCGAGCCCTTGTCGGGCTCGGCCAGGTGATGGGCGAGCACCGGCACCTCGACGCCGAACAGCGGCGTCAGCACGGACGTGCCGAACAGCGGCTTGTAGCGCTCGTCGTCGGGGTGCGCCACCAGAGCCACGCAGGCCGGGATCAGCTCCGGCCTGGTCGTCTCGATCCAGACCGGCCCCTTCTCGCCGTAGAACGAGATGCGGTGGAACGCGCCGGGCCACTCCCGGTCCTCCAGCTCGGCCTGGGCGACGGCGGTGCGGAAGGAGACGTCCCACAGCGTGGGCGCCTCGGCCAGGTAGGCCTCGCCCCGGGCCAGGTTACGCAGGAACGCCCGCTGGGAGGCCGCCCGCGCGTGGCCGTCGATGGTCGCGTACGTCATCGTCCAGTCGACCGACAGGCCGAGCCGCCGCCACAGCTCCTCGAACGCCTTCTCGTCCTCGACGGTGAGGCGCTCGCACAGCTCGATGAAGTTGCCGCGCGAGATCGGCACCTGCCGCTTGGGATCGGGCTTGGCGGGCGGTGTGAAGTCGCGGTCGTACGGCACCGAGGGGTCGCAGCGGACCCCGAAGTGGTTCTGCACCCGGCGCTCCGTGGGCAGGCCGTTGTCGTCCCAGCCCATGGGGTAGAAAACTTCTCGCCCGCGCATCCGCTGGAAGCGGGCGACGGTGTCGGTGTGGGTGTAGGAGAAGACGTGACCGACGTGGAGGGAGCCTGAGACGGTCGGGGGCGGCGTGTCGATGGAGTAGACCTGCTCGCGGGTCTTCGTCCGGTCGAAGCGGTAGGTGCCTTCGTCCTCCCAGCGGGCTACCCATACCTGCTCCAAGCCGTCGAGAGTCGGTTTCTCGGGCATGGATGCATGGCGTAGTCGCTGCTGAGTCATGCCTCCCAATGGTACGGCTTCTGGGGCCCCAGAAGCGGTAGAGACTATGGTTCGTTACAAAGGGGAAGGAGACGTGCAGATGGCAGAGGACAAGCCCGATATCGCCTGGCGGGTGATCGGGGGGCTCGTCGGTCTGGTCACGGCGTGGGCGGCGAGGAAGATCCTCGGGTTCGTCTGGGTGAAGACCACCGGCAAGGAGCCGCCGGTGGACCCCGACTCGCCCGAGGTCACCATGGGCGAGGCGATCGGTTACGCGGTTCTCATGGGCGTGGGCATGTCCGTGGCGCAGATCGTGGTCAACCGGACCGCCAAGAAGCGGTACGAGGCGTGGAAGTCCGTGAAGCAGGTGACTCCAGGGCAGTGAGGAACTCACTGGCCCAGCGGTCCACGTCGTAGGTGGCTACCCGGCGGCGCATCGTGCGCATGCGCCGGGCCAGCTCGTGCGGCGTGGCCCGCATCGCCGCCAGCATCTGGCGCTTGACGTCCTCGACGTCGTACGGGTTGACCAGGAACGCCTGCCGCAGCTCGTCGGCGGCCCCGGCGAACTCGCTGAGCACCAGCGCCCCGTGCAGGTCGTGGTGGCACGAGACGTACTCCTTGGCGACCAGGTTCATCCCGTCGCGCAGCGGCGTGACCACCATGACGTCGGCGGCCAGGTAGAGCGCCGCCAGCTCCTCGCGCCCGTACGACTGGTGGAAGTACTGGATCGGCTGGTGCCCGAGCATCGCGTGCTCGCCGTTGACGCGGCCGACCTGCAGCTCGATGTCGTCGCGCAGGCGGCGGTACTCCTCCACCCGCTCCCTGCTGGGCGTGGCGATCTGCACGAACACCGCCTCGCCCGGCGCGACCTTCTCCTCCGCGAGCAGCTCGCCGAACGCCTCCAGGCGCTGGCCGATGCCCTTGGTGTAGTCCAGCCGGTCCACGCCGAGCAGCACGTGCTCGGGGTCGCCCAGCTCGAACCGGATCTCCTTGGCGCGGGTGATGATGTGCGGCTCGCGCACCAGCGAGTCCAGCTCGCCGAAGTCGACGGAGATCGGGAACGCCTGCGTCGTCACCACCCGGTCGTCGAGGAAGATCTCGTTCCCCTTGTACGGCAGGCCGAGCAGCCTGCGGCAGAGCATCCGGAAGTTCGACGCCCCGCCAGGAAGCTGGAAGCCCACCAGGTCGGCCCCCAACAGGCCCTCGACCAGGTCCTTGCGCCACGGCAGCCGCCAGAACAGCTCCACCGGCGGGAACGGGATGTGCAGGAAGAAGCCGATGCGCAGGTCCGGCCTGAGCCTGCGCAGCATGGCGGGGACGAGCTGCAGCTGGTAGTCCTGCACCCAGACGACCGCGCCCTGCTCGGCGGCCTCGGCCGCGGCGGCGGCGAAGCGCTCGTTGACGGCGCGGTAGGCGTCCCAGGCGTCGCGCTCGAACACCGGCGGCACCGCCACGTCGTGGTAGAGCGGCCACAGGGTGGCGTTGGAGAAGCCCTCGTAGTACAGCTCCACCTCGCGGGCCGACAGCGGCACCGGGATGAGGCTCATGCCGTCCTGCTCGAACGGCTCCAGCTCCTCCTCGGCCGCGCCGTGCCAGCCGAGCCAGGCGCCGTGGCGGCGCTGCATCACCGGTGCGATCGCGGTGACCAGTCCCCCTGGGCTTCTACGCCATGAGGCCGTGCCGTCAGGCCCGACCGTCCGATCCACCGGCAACCGGTTCGCGACGATCAGAAACGAGCTACGGCCACTCACCCAAATCCTCCTTGGATCCGCTCTCAGATGAGCCGCGCAGCGCGGCCCACGGCGGCCGCCACCGTCTCAGGCCCCGCGTGGGGAATGATCGCGGCGATATGGGCATCAGGCCTGACCACCCATGCCTCTCCTGGCACCGCGCCCAGCTCAGAGGCCAGGCAGCCGGTCCCGTCGACCTCCGCGAGCTCGCGTACGGCGAGCGGCGCCGTAATGACCTTGCCCACAACCTGCGCAAACAAACGCGAATCGCACATTTCACCCAGCAAGAGCAGGAATCCCTCCCGGCAGAGCTCGCGCAACCTGCCCCCGGCCAGCGGCACATCCGGAAGGATCACGCCGGGAGCGGGAGGCGGGCTCGTGCCCCTCGGCGGCCTGCCCGCGAACGGGCGTCCCGGCTCCGGCGTGGTGAGCGGGGAGTCGACGTACCAGTACGGTTCGGCGAACCTGCCCGAGTCGATCCCGGCCGCGTCCCCCGCGTCGAGCGCCCTGCGCCTGCGGGCCCGCTCCTCCTCGGTGCGCGGGGCCAGGAAGCGCATGGTGGCCGCCGTGACCTCCAGGTTCTCCCTGGCGGCGGCGTGCCGCTCGTCGTGGTAGGTCTCCAGCAGCTCCTCGGGGGCCCAGCCGTTGAGCACGAAGGCCAGCTTCCAGGCGGCGTTCTCAGCGTCGGGGACCCCCGAGTTGAGGCCGCGGGCGCCGAACGGGGCCACCAGGTGGGCGCAGTCGCCCGCCAGCAGGACCCGGCCGACGCGCATGCGGGACGCGAGGCGGGAGTGGAAGCGGTACGTGGTCCGCCAGATCAGCTCGTACTCACGGTCGCCGATGATTTGCCTGATTTTTCGCGAAATATCGTCTTCTGTTGGGATGAAGTGCGGTGAGACCTGCCAGTCGATGCGGAACGCGGAGTCCGGGCACGGATGGATGAGCACCTGCCTGCCGGGGTTCCACGCGGGGTCGAAGTAGAAGCGGCGCTCGTGCTCCCAGCCGGGCAGGTCCGCCTTGATGTCGCAGATGAGGAACTGGTCGCCGAACGTCTCCCCGTCGAAGGCCACACCCAGCGCCTGCCGGAGCGCCTGGGCCCGGGCGCCCGCGCAGAGCAGCACGTAGGGGGCGCGCAGCACCCGCCCGCCGCACCGGAGGGTGACGCCGTGCGCGTCCTGCTCCAGGCCGGTCACCTCGTGGCCCCAGCGGACCTCGATCAGCGGCTGGGCGGCGATGGCCGCGTCCAGGATCTGCTCGGTGCGCGCCTGGGAGATGTTCACGAACGGCGGCAGCGGGCCCTGATGCTCGAACGTCCAGGAGAACAGCTCCCGCTCGCGGTAGTAGGTGCGCGCGGTGGTCCAGGTCAGGCCCTCCTCGGCCACCCGCCCGGCGCCGACGGACGCCCAGACGTCGAGCACGTCCCGCTGCTGGCAGATGGACCGCGAACCGGCGGCGTCGCGCTCGGGACGGCGGTCCAGCACCAGCACGGGCACGCCCCAGCGGGCCAGCAGCAGCGCGGCGGTCTGGCCCACCGGGCCGGCGCCGACGACGATCACCTGCGGCTCGGTCATGACTGCAACTGCTCCCAGACCTCGCGGTCGCGCTCGGCCGTCCAGATGCGCGGACGCTCGACGCCGTCGAGTTCGTCCCAGAGCCTGGAGACGTTGAACGGCAGGCAGTGCTCGAAGATCGGCCAGGAGCCGTAGCGGGGTTCGAGCACCGCGTGCGTGCTGTCGAACGCCTCCTTGAGGGTGCCGCCGCTCTCGTGCGCCTTGCCGACCTCGCGCAGCATCACGTCCAGGAAGTCGCGGGTCTGGGCGATCGCCGCCGCGACGCCCTCCCCGCCGCGCGCCACCGCTCCCCTGCCGCCGACCAGCGTCTGCGCCCCGAAGGACGCGACGCGGTCCAGCGTGGACGAGGACCACTCGCGGTGGAAGGCGTCACCGGTGTACAGCGCGGCCTGCGACTCGACCAGGTCTCCGGCGAAGAGGATCCGCTGCTTCGGCAGCCAGGCCACCAGGTCGCCCTCGGTGTGCCCGCGTCCGCAGTACGCGAGGACGAGGTCGCCGCGCTCGCCTCCCAGGTCGATGCTGAACCGCTCGCTGAACGTCGCCGTCGGCCAGGTCAGGCCCGGGATCGAGCCGGGCTCCTTGAACAGCCGGGGCATCCTGGCGTACTCGCTGGCCCAGTCCTGCTCGCCGCGCTCGGCGATCAGCTCGCGGGTCTTCTCGTGCGTGACGATCACGTCCGCGTCGAACGCGGACGCGCCCAACACCCTGACCGCGTGGTAGTGCGACAGCACCAGGTACCTGATCGGCTTGGACGTGTGCCGGCGAAGCCGCGCCAGCCACTCCGCCGCCGCGACCGGCGTGGCCAGGGCCTCGAAGCAGACCAGGAAGTCCTCGCCCTCGATCGCGCCCACGTTCGGGTCGCCCTCGGCCGTGAGCGCGTAGACGCCGTCGGCCAGCACCTCCAGCGTCTGCGCCTTCTCGCCGAGATCGGCCGAC
This sequence comes from Nonomuraea sp. NPDC005983, assembly GCF_040614375.1. NCBI lineage: Bacteria > Bacillati > Actinomycetota > Actinomycetes > Streptosporangiales > Streptosporangiaceae > Nonomuraea > Nonomuraea sp. NPDC005983. The sequence continues at coordinate 11,924 of NZ_JBEXUP010000100.1, read as the reverse complement.
GAGGCGAACGGTCTGGCCATCGTTCCTCCCTCCGCCCGGACGTCCCCTCGCTCGGGGCGTCTCCGGTTCAGGCGTCGAAGTCGACCGTCACCCTGGGGGATGCCGGACGGCTCTGACAGGCAAGGACATACCCCGCTTCGAGCTCCTCCGGCTCCAGCGCGTAGTTCTGCCCCATCTCCACCCTGCCCTCGACCAGCCGAACCCGGCAGGTGCCGCAGACGCCGCCGCGGCAGGCGTAGGGTGCGTCCGACCGCGCCCGCAGGGCCGCGCCGAGCAGGCTCTCGCCGTCGTCGACGGCGACCTCGGCGGTCCGGCCGTCGAGCGTGAAGCCGAGCCTCGCCCCCTTCGCCGCGGCTCCCGGCCTGGGTGCGGGCTCGCCCGCGTAGAAGAGCTCGTAGTGGACGCGGCCGCTGCCGTCCAGCGCCTTCCTGGCCTCCTCGACCAAGCCGGCGGGGCCGCACAGATAGGCGTGCTCGGCCGGGCCCAGCAGGGGGAGCAGCGCGCGCAGCTTGCCGGCGTCGATCCGTCCCGAGGCGATCGGGGCCTCCTGGGGCTCCCTGCTGAGGACGTGCAGCAGGTTGAGGCGCGCGCCGTAGCGGTCCTTGAGGTCGGCCAGTTCCTCGGCGAACATCACCTCGCGGGCGGTCCTGTTGCCGTACACCAGCGAGAACCTGCTGCGCGGCTCCACGGCCAGCGTGGTGGCCAGCAGCGACAGGACCGGGGTGATGCCGCTGCCCGCGGCGATCGCGAGATGGTGGCGGGAGCTCTCCGGGTGCAGGGGCGTGTGGAACCTGCCGAGGGGCGGCATCGCCTCCAGCACGTCACCCGGCCGCAGGACGGTGTTGGCGTGCTCGGAGAACGCCCCGCCGGGCAGCCGTTTCACCGCGATCCGCAGCGGGCCGCCGTACGGGGAGCAGATCGAGTAGCTGCGCCGCACCTCGACGCCGTCCAGGCGGGTGCGCAGGGTGAGATGCTGCCCGGCGACGAACGGGACGCGCTCCGCGAACGTCACCGTGACGGCGTCGTCGGTGATCCGGTCCACGGCCGCGACCGTCAGCGGCTGGAAGCGGCCCACCCTAGATCTCCTTGACGTGGTCGAAGGGTTCGAGGCACGCGGCGCAGGTGTACAGCGCCTTGCAGGCGGTCGAGCCGTACCGGCTGACCAGCCGCACCCGGCCGGACCCGCACCGCGGACAGCACACCCCTGCCGGCTCGGCGCGGGTGGGCGGGGCGAGGGAGACCACGCGTCCGGGCGGTGAGATGCCGTGCTCGCGGAGCTTCGCCCGGCCCTCCTCGGTGATCCACTCCGTCGTCCAGGGCGGTGAGAGGACGGTGGTGACCGTCGCACCGGGGAGGGCGCGCCGGATGTCGTCGCGGATCGCGTCCATGGCCGGGCAGCCCGAGTAGGTCGGGGTGATCACCACCTCGACGCCGCCGTCGTCGCGTGGCAGCACGTCCCGGAGGATGCCGAGGTCCGCGAGCGTGACCACCGGCAGCTCCGGGTCCGGGACGCCCGCTGCCACGGCGCGGGCCTCGTCGAGCGTCATCCGGACGCCCTCCTCCGCGCGCGCCTGGCCGGCGTCCGGCGGCTCGGCGGGGGTCACCAGGTCGCTCCCGCGTGGTCGCGGTGCAGGCCCTGGAGCTCCGTGAGGAGTGAGGTGAGGTGCGCGGTGTGCTGTCCGCGGCGACCGCCCGTGCGCTGAGCCACCGCCGGGACGGGCAGCGCCGCCCCCTCCAGCACCTCCGTCACCCAGGACTGCCAGGGCGCGCGCAGGTCCTGGTGGCCCTCGAACAGCTCGTCCGTGAACGGCCAGAGCGCCGTGAGGGCCTCGGTGGCGCGGCGGTGGCTCTCCTCGGTCCCCCTGCCGAGCCTGGACGTCCAGAGCGCGGCGTAGTCGCGGTGGTAGGCCAGCTCCTTGACCCCTTTGGCCGCGACCTCGTCCTCCGGGTGCGCGGCGTACAGCTCGAACAGGAACCCCGCGTAGAGCAGGTGCCGGACGATCGTGTGCGCGAAGTCGGTGTTCGGCTGCTCGACCAGCAGGCAGTTGCGGAAGCCGGACGCGCCGCGCAGGTAGGCGAGGTCGTCCTCGTCGCCCGCCCTCGACAGCAGGGCGCGGGCCTGCCCCAGGAGGTCCAGCGAGAGGTTGGCCAGGGCGACGTCCTCCTCCAGGGTGGGCGCGCGGGTGACCCACTCGGCGAGCCGCTGCGACAGCACCAGGCAGTCGTCGCCGATCTCCAGAGCGTCGATCACAGGTGCTTCACCCCTTCGGGGAGGTCGTAGAACGTGGGGTGCCGGTAGGGCTTGTCGGCTGCCGGGGCGAAGAACGGGTCCTTCTCGTCCGGGGAGGAGGCGGTGATCTCGGCCGCCGGGACGACCCAGATGCTGACGCCTTCCTGACGGCGGGTGAACAGGTCGCGGGCGTGCCTGAGGGCCAGCTCGGCGTCGGGCGCGTGCAGGCTTCCGGCGTGGACGTGAGACAGGCCGCGCCTCGGCCTGACGAATACTTCCCACAAAGTCATGAAATTTCCCCCTCCACGACCGCCGCGTAGGCGATGGCTGCTTCGCGGACCCAGGCACCCTCCTCGTGGGCCCGGCGCCGATGGGCCAGCCGCTCGGCGTTGCACGGGCCGTCGCCCGCGAGGACGCGCCGGAACTCGTCCCAGTCGATCTCGCCGTGCTCGTGGTGGCCCGTGCCGGGGTTCCAGCGCAGGCCGGGGTCGGGCAGCGTGAGGCCGAGGATCTCCGCCTGAGGGACGATCATGTCCACGAACCGCCGGCGCAGCTCGTCGTTGGAGTGACGCTTGATCTTCCAGGCCATCGACTGGGCCGAGTGCGTGGACTCGGAGTCCGGGGGGCCGAACATCATCAGCGACGGCCAGTACCACCGGTCGACCGCCTCCTGGGCCATCCGGCGCTGCGCCGGTGTCCCGTGGGCGAGTGTGTACAGCAGTTCGTACCCCTGCCGCTGGTGGAAGCTCTCCTCCTTGCAGATCCGCACCATCGCCCTGGCGTACGGGCCGTAGGAGCAGCGACACAGCGGCACCTGGTTGACGATCGCCGCGCCGTCGACCAGCCAGCCGATCGCGCCCACGTCGGCCCAGGTCGGGGTGGGGTAGTTGAAGATCGAGGAGTACCGCTGGCGGCCGTCGTGCAGGGCGTCGAGCAGCTCGTCGCGGTCGGCGCCGAGCGTTTCGGCCGCGCCGTAGAGGTAGAGGCCGTGGCCCGCCTCGTCCTGCACCTTGGCGAGCAGGATGGCCTTGCGTTTCAGGCTGGGCGCCCGGGTGATCCAGGCACCCTCGGGCTGCATGCCGATGATCTCGGAGTGCGCGTGCTGGGCGATCTGCCGGATCAGGGTCCTGCGGTAGCCGTCGGGCATGGCGTCGCGAGGCTCGATGCGCTGGTCCGCCTCGATCATTTCGTGAAATGTCGGGCTTACCACTCGTAGAAGCCCTTCCCTGTCTTGCGTCCCAGCTCCCCCGCCGCGACCTTGTCGCGCAGCAGCCGGGGCGGCTCGAAGCGGGGGCCGAGCTTGGTGTGCAGGTACTCGGCGATGGCCAGCCGGACGTCCAGCCCCACCAGGTCCCCCAGCTTGAGCGGCCCCATCGGGTGGCCGTAGCCGAGCGTCATCGCGGTGTCGATGTCCTCGGCGGACGCGACCCCGTCCTCGACCATGCGGATGGCCTCAAGCCCGAGCAGCACCCCGAGGCGGCTGGTGGCGAACCCCGGCGAGTCGTTGACCACCACGGCGGTCTTGCCGACGCGCTCGACCTGCCGCCTGGCCACGTCGAGCACCTCGGGCGCGGTGGCCCGGGTGACGACGATCTCCACCAGCTTCTGGACCGGCACCGGGTTGAAGAAGTGCATCCCGATCAGCCGCTCGGGCCGTTCCAGGCCGGCCGACAGCTCGGCGATGGACAGCGAGCTGGTGTTGGTGGCGAGCACGGCGCCGCCGGGCAGCCTGGCCTCCGCCTCACCCAGCACCTCCGCCTTGAGCTTGGGGTCTTCGGGCACCGCCTCGATGACCAGGGACGCGTCGGCGGGCACGGGGCCCAGCTCCAGCCGCGCCAGCGCCTCGTCGCGCCGCCCGCCTCCCCGGGCCTCGGCGACGCCGAGCCCCTGGGCGATCCGGTCGCGGGCGGCCCGCGCCTCCGGCTCCTGGACGGTGACGTGGTCTCCGGCGGCCAGGAACACCTGCGCGATCCCGGCCCCCATCCGGCCGCCGCCGATGACACCGATCCTCATGCGCACGTCCTCCTGCTCACGCGTGCCGCCTGGACTGCACCACGTTGAAGCGCCCGGCGACGTAGCCGGGGTCGGTCAGGGAGGCGGTGGCGGCGGGGTTGGCTCCGCTGCCGTGGTAGTCGCTGAAGGCCGCCGACTGGTTGACGAAGACGCCGCCGGTCAGGTTGCACGACAGGTTGACGCCCGCCTCCAGCGCCGCCCGCTCCGCCTGCTCCAGCACCCGCGGCGAGGTGGAGTAGACCGCCGCCGTGAGCGCGCCGCGCGCGGAGACCGTACGGCGCAGCACGTCGAGGCTCTCGGACGTGGACGCCGTCGGGATGACGAACGAGATCGGCCCGAAGTGCTCGTGCCCGTAGACGTCGTCGGCCGACACCTCCACCCGGACGATCGCCGGGGTGCGCACCACCGCGTCGGGGAAGGCCGGGTGTTTGATCGACCGGGACTCCAGCACCACCTGCCCCAGCGACGGCGCGGCCTCCAGGCGCGACAGCACGCCCCGGTTCACGATCGCCCCGGTCAGCTCCACGGCCCTGGCGTCGTCGCCGAGCAGCTTGCCGACGGCCGCCGCGAGGCCCGCGGCCACCTCCTCGAAGCTCTTGTGCCCCTCGTCGGTCTCGATGCCTCCGGCGGGCACCAGGATGTTCTGCGGCGAGGTGCACATCTGCCCGCTGTAGAGCGACAGCGAGAACGCCAGGTTGCCGAGCATGCCGCGCAAGGAGTCGGTGGAGTCGACGACGACCGTGTTGACCCCGGCCTTCTCGGTGTGGACGAGCGCCTGCCGGGCGTTGTTCTCCAGCCACTCGCCGTACTCGGTGGAGCCGGTGAAGTCGACGATCCGCACGTCCGGGTGTGTGGCGAGGGTGGAGGCCAGGCCCCTGCCCTCCTCGACGGCGAGCTGGACGAGCGCGGGGTCGAACCCGGCCTCCGCCAGCACCTCGCGGGCGATCTGAACGGTGATCGCCAGCGGCAGGATCGCCCCCGGGTGCGGCTTGACGATCACCGGGTTGCCGGTCACCAGCGAGGCGAACAGCCCGGGGTAGGCGTTCCAGGTGGGGAAGGTGTTGCAGCCGATCACCAGCCCGATGCCGCGCGGCACGACCGTGAACCGCTTCTCCATGACCAGCGGGTCGCCCTTGCCTGGCTTCTCCCAGCGGGCCCGGTCGGCGGAGGAGGTCATGGCGGCGTAGCCGTACGCGACGGCCTCCAGCGCCCGGTCCTGCGCGTGCGGGCCGCCCGCCTGGAAGGCCATCACGAACGCCTGGCCGGTGGTGTGCTGCACGGCGCAGGCCAGTTCGAAGCTGCGCTGGTTGATCCGGTTGATGATCTCGACGCAGGTCAGCGCGCGGACCTCGGGCCCGGCGTCGCGCCAGGCCGGCAGAGCCTCCTTGGCGGCGTCCACCAGCGCCTCGACGGACGGCTCGGGGTAGGTGACGCCGAGGTCGATCCCGTACGGCGAGCGTTCCGCGCCGATCCACGCCCCGGTGCCAGGCTGGTCGACAGGGAAGGGTTTGCCGAGGTACGACTCGAACGCCTCCTTGCCCCGCTCGGCCGACCCCTCGCCGTAGACGCGCGGGCTCGGCGACTCGGGGTAGGCGCTCCAGTAGCCCCGGTCAGCGATCGCGGAGAGGGCTCTGTCGAGGGTGTCGCGGTGCTGTTCGAACATGATCGTCCCTCTCTTGACAGGGATCTGCCGGACGATGAAGTGTTTACCGAACATTCGGTCAGTAAACAAGGGAGACCTGTGTTGGAGACCGCGCGTCGCAGGGAGATGAGATGAGGCTCGGCGATCCCCCCTCGCCGGAGGAACTCGACCCGATCGAGCGGGTGTCACCCGACGAGCTGGCCGCGCTCCAGCTGGAGCGGCTGCGGTGGACGCTCGGCCACGCCTACGACAACGTCCCGCTGTACCGGCGGAAGTTCGACGAGCACGGGGTGCGTCCCGCCGACTGCAAGGAGCTCTCCGACCTGGCCAGGTTCCCCTTCACCACGAAGCAGGACCTGCGCGACAGCTACCCGTTCGGCATGTTCGCCGTGCCGCGCGAGCGGGTGGCGCGCGTCCACGCCTCCAGCGGGACGACGGGGCAGCCCACCGTGGTCGGCTACACCAGGCGGGACATCGACATCTGGGCCGAGGTCATGGCCCGCTCGATCCGCGCCTCGGGCGGCAGGCCGGGCGACCTCGTGCACGTGGCGTACGGGTACGGGCTGTTCACCGGCGGCCTGGGCGCGCACTACGGCGCGGAGCGGCTGGGCTGCACGGTGGTGCCGGTCTCCGGCGGCATGACGCCGCGCCAGGTGCGGCTCATCGCCGACCTGCGTCCCGACATCATCATGGTCACCCCCTCGTACATGCTGGCGCTGCTCGACGAGTTCGACGCGCAGGGCCTGGACGCCCGCGCCTGCTCGCTCAGGATCGGGATCTTCGGCGCCGAGCCGTGGACTGAGGAGATGCGCCGCGAGATCGAGGACCGCTTCGACCTGCACGCCGTGGACATCTACGGCCTGTCGGAGGTGATGGGCCCCGGCGTCGCGAACGAGTGCGTGGAGTCGAAGGACGGCCTGCACATCTGGGAGGACCACTTCTACCCCGAGACGGTCGATCCGTTCACCGGGGCCCCGGCCGACGCGGGCGAGCTGGTCCTCACCAGCCTCACCAAGGAGGCGATGCCGGTCATCCGCTACCGCACCCGCGACCTGACCAGGCTGCTGCCGGGCACCGCGCGGCCCGCGTTCCGCAGGATGGAGAAGGTCACCGGACGCACCGACGACGTGATCATCCTGCGTGGTGTGAACGTCTTCCCCACCCAGATCGAGGAGGTCGTGCTGCGCACGCCCGGCCTCTCGCCGCACTTCCAGCTCCATCTGACCCGCCCGGGACGGCTCGACGAGATGACGGTCATGGTCGAGGCCCGGCCGGGCTTCGACCTCCGCGAGGGCCGGGACGAGGCCGCGCAGGCGCTGTGCGCGGCGGTCAAGGAGACGGTCGGGGTGCGGGTGGACGTCCAGGTGGTGGACCCGGAGACGCTGGAGCGGTCGGTGGGCAAGCTCCGGCGAGTCATCGACAAGCGGGATAATTAGCCATATGACCTCCCCGACCCGTCAGCGGAAGCGCGGACACGACCCCGAGTCCGTGCTGTCCATCGCCGTGGCGGTCTTCAACGAGCGCGGCTACGACGGAACCAGCATGGAGGACCTCGCCAGGGCGCTCGGCGTCACCAAGTCCGCCATCTACTACCACGTGCCAGGCAAGGAGCAGCTCCTCTCGCGGGCGCTGGACCGGGCGCTGGACGGCCTGTTCGAGGTGGTCGCCGACGAGCGCGCCACCTCGGGCCCGGCGATCGCGCGCCTGGAGTGGGTGGTACGGGAGAGCGTCCGGATCCTGGTCGAGCGGCTGCCGTACGTGACGCTGCTGCTGCGCGTGCGGGGCAACAGCCCGACCGAGGAGCGCGCGCTGGAGCGGCGGCGCGAGTTCGACAGGTTCATCAGTCACCTGGTCAAGGAGGCCGCCGCCGACGGCAGCATCCGCCCGGATCTGGATCCCGCGCTCGTCACGCGGCTGCTGTTCGGGACGGTCAACTCGATCACCGAGTGGTATCAGCCGGCGCGCGGCGGCTCGGCCGACGACCTGGCCGACGCGCTGCTGAAGATGACCTTCGACGGGTTAAGGGTCTAGCTGGTCGCGCCGGGAACCGGGCGGCAGCGGGCGCTTGCCGCGCAGGTCCTGGCGGACGGCCTCGCCGAGCTTCTTGGTGGCGATCCGGTTGAGCGCGCCACCGGCGACCGCGCCGGTCAGGAACGGGCCGAGCGTGGTCAGGTGGCGTCCGAGGGTGCGCAGGAGACGGTTGCGCAGGGCCGTCTTGGTGGCGGCGCCGAGCGCCAGCGACACCGAGGTGGGGGCGAGCGGGTCGATGCCGCGCTGCTTGGCCCAGGCCGCGGTGAACGCGACCGCGCGCTGGGCACCCGTGCCGTGCACCCGTACCCCATACACCTCGTGCAGCTCGGCGAGCAGCTTGACCTCGATGGAGGCCACGACGATGGTCTCGGCGACGAGCTGGGCGGGGGCCGACAGGAGAAGGGGAGGCGCGGCGAACTCGGCCGCGGCGAGCGCTCCGCCGATGGCGCCGACCGTCATGGTGGCCTTCTGCGCGGTGCGCACGAGATCGTCGGCGAGCTCTTCGCCGGTCATGCCGTGGTGGTGCTCGGCCAGCGTGTGAAGATCCCTGATGGGGATGCGGGGGGCGATGTTGAGAAAGACGTCGGCCAGCCACCGGCCCCGGCCCACGCCGCTCTTGCGGGCCTTGGCCGCGCCGTTGCTGAGAGCGCGGGCTAGACGGCCGAGCAGCCTACGCCGCTCGGCCGGTTCGAGCTCACCGGGCTCGGTGAGCCTGCCTACGAGTTCGCCGACGTCCTCACCGGAGCCGGCGATCTCTCCGCCTGCTTGCTTGTCCTGCTCGGATTCGGCCACACGAAGCCTCCGTGCTCATGGTCGAGACGCTCAGAGCTCGGCGTCGCTCTGCTCTGAGCTCCTTCGCCTCTGCTCAGGCGGCGCACTCGCGGCAGACCTGCTGGCCGTTCTTCTCGGAGGCCAGCTGACTGCGGTGGTGCACCAGGAAGCAGCGCGAGCACGTGAACTCGTCCGCCTGGCGCGGAATCACCCGCAGGCTGAGCTCTTCGTTCGACAGGTCCGCACCAGGCAGCTCCAGCGACTCGGCGAGGTCGGTCTCGTCGATGTCGATGCTGCCGGACGACTTGTCGGTGCGGCGTGCCTGGAGTTCCTGAAGGCTGTCCTCACTCAGGTCGTCGTCGGTCTTACGCGGGCTGTCGTAGTCGGTAGCCATGGTGATTACTCCATCCCCCTCATCTATATGCCTTGGCGCTCATCGCGCGTCGTGTAACGTCCGAGAGGCCCTTCTTGTGCCCGTTCCGCCGGGGAGATTTGCATGAGGTACCCCGCGGGAAAGAACAACGAACCTCCCAACACGTCAGTGCCCGTCGCCGTCGGCAATGGTTAGCCAAATATGGCGAAACCCACAGCCTTGGCGCCATGCACCACCGTGTTCGACGGCACATCCAACCACATGTGCGGCACGAACGAGACGCCCCCCATCCAGCAACACGCCGGATCAGCGGCCGGGGAGCCGGATGGTGACAACGAGTCCGCCACCGTCTCGCGGTACGGCGGTCACATTTCCGCCGTGGGCCTGCACCACAGCCCGGACGATCGACAGCCCCAGCCCTGAGCCCTTCGCCGATTCCACGCGGTCCGCGTGCAACCTTCTGAACGGCTCGAACAGGCTGTTCACCTCGTACGCCGGGACATGCTGCCCCGTGTTGGCCACCTGAACAACCAACCCCCCGTCCACCATTCCCGTCCGGATCCAGACTTTTCCATTTTCGGGAATGTTGTACTTGACGGCGTTCTCCAGCAGGTTGCTGACGGAGCGTTCCAGCAGCACCGGGTCGCCCACCGCGGGGGCGCTCGCCAGCTCGGTGCTCACGGCCACGCCGTGCTCCTCGGCGAAAGGCGCGACCTGCTCCACGGCCGTCCGGGCGACCTCCTCGACGTCCAGCGGCTTGCGCACAGCCAGCTCGCGCTCGCTCCTCGCCAGCAACAGCAGCCCCTCGATGAGCTTCTCGTTGCGCGCGTTGACCTCCAGCAGGGTGCGGCCCAGCGTCTTGAGGTCCTCCGAGACCTCAGGATCGGACAGGGCGATCTCCAGGACGGTCCTGTTGATGGTGAGCGGCGTACGCAGCTCGTGAGAGGCGTTGGCGACGAACCTGCGCTGGGTGTCGAAGGCGACGTTGAGCCGGGTCAGCATGGCGTCGAAGGTGTCGGCCAGCTCCTTCAGCTCGTCCTCCGGGCCCTTCAGGTCGATGCGCTGGTGGGCGAGGGTGCTCTCCGAGAGCTTGCGCGCGGTGGCGGTCATCTGGCTGATCGGCCTGAGCGCCCGGTCGGCGACGAAGTAGCCGAGGACGAGCGCGAAGATGCCCATGCCCAACAGCGCCAGCACCGACTGCCTAACGAGGATGTCCAGCACCTGGTTGATCCCGTTGGTGCGCAGGAGCTGCACCTGCCCGTTCAGATAGTCGGCCAGGTCGGGCGAGACGTTGTCCGGCAGCTTGACGGTGAACGCAAACCCGGCGTAGAGCACCGCCCTCACAATGAAGTACATGACGACCAGGAGCAGCGCCCCTGCCACGAAGAACAGGCCGCCGTAGGTGAGGGTGAGCCGCCAGCGAATGCTCACCTTGCCCGGCTTGTCCGTGAGCCAGCCCATCGGCGTGCTCTCCTGCGCCGTGTGCGAAGGGGGCGGCGGGCCGTCCCAGGCGGGCGGCCCGCTGGGCGGCGGGGGCTGCTGGACCCGCACCGTCCTGCCGGCGCTGTGCGGGCTGATCATCGGGTGCGTCGGCACCGACTCGCGTTCTGGCCGATCTGTCACAACTTGTATCCCACTCCTGGCACGGTCTCGATCACCTGCGGGTCGCCCAGCTTCTTGCGCAGCGTCATCATCGTCACCCGCACCACGTTGGTGAACGGATCGATGTTCTCGTCCCACGCCTTGTCCAGCAGGTCCTCCTGGCTGACCACCGCGCCCTCGGCCCGCATCAGCTCCTCCAGGACGGCGAACTCCTTCTTGGTCAGCACGACCTCCTTGCCGTCGCGCTCGACGAGCCGCTTGCCCGGATCGAGCCGGATCCCGCCCCGCTCCAGCACGGGCGGCAGCGCGGGCGCGGAGCGACGGCCCAGCGCGCGCACCCTGGCCACCAGCTCGATGAAGACGAACGGCTTGGCCAGGTAGTCGTCGGCGCCCAGGCCGAGGCCCTCCACCTTGTCGTCCACGTCGCCCGACGCGGTCAGCATCAGGATGCGCGACGCCGTGCGCTGCTCCACCAGGCGGCGGCAGACCTCGTCGCCGTGCACCACCGGCAGGTCGCGGTCGAGCACGATCACGTCGTAGTCGATGTAGGAGGTCCGCTCGAGCGCACCGCCCCCGTCATAGGCCACATCGACGGCCATGGCCTCGCGCCGCAGCCCGGTCGCGATCGCGTCGGCGAGAACCCGCTCGTCCTCAACCACCAGCACCCGCACGCCAGCACACCTCTCTCCGATTGTCGGTCTCATTCTGCCCACAGCGGCAATAAGCGCACGGTAAGCCATGTGCGACCCGCGCGCGCCCCAAGGCATGGCGAAATTCATGTTTCGGATGGAGAGCACCCTGGGTATGCCAGCTGGACACCCACTGCCCGTGCGATCCGCAGGCTCTCCGCATGCGGGCCGGCAGCGTTCGCACGGCACGACCCCCTGAGAAAGTAGGTGAGATGGGCGAGTTCACGACCACGATCGAAAGCCGCCTCGACCAGGCTTACAAAGGTCTCCGGGAGGCCCGAAGCAACGGCGACGAGTACCTCGCCGACACCCTCACCGCCGAGATCGAAGACCTGCGCAGGCTGGCCGACGATCACGGCATCCCCCTGCCCTGCAAGTAGACCTGTTCACGAACCCTGCTTTTGACCAGGGTTCGTGAACGCTGTTCATAGCTGTTCACAGACGACGGACGGGGGGCGCGCCGGGGTTCGGCCCGGGCCACCACCCAAAAACAGTAGAGCGCGACACCACACCACAGAACACCAGACACAGTGAAGCGGCGCGCGCGTCCCTCCACCACTCACAAAAACACCG